>JALYMX010000284.1 GCA_030773495.1 Actinomycetota bacterium
CCGAGCCAGGTGCCTTCGGCTTCGGGGCCGTCCTGGGCGAGGTAGCGGGTGTAGTACCGGGCCGAGTCCCGCGCCGAACTCGCGTAGAGGGTCGTCACCCGCAGCATGAGCGCCCCCGGCCGCCGGCGGGCACTTGTCTGTCCTGCTGCTGGGTTCGGGGCGGGTGGAACTCGTGCGTGCGCATGCGCTTCTCGGCGTTGTACGTCGGGCCGTCGCGGGTGCGGAAGGACTTCTTCCGTGCGTGGTTCACGGCGGTGAGCAGCGGTCGAAGAAAGTGGTGCTGCGGGTCCTCGGCGAGCGCGAACGGGCGCGACGGTCGATGTGGCGCTCACGTTGCTCGCTGTCGATGTCGCCGATCGGCGTCCGCTGGGCTTGCAGGAGCGTGACCGCGAACTTCGGCGCGAGATCGGCCGGCGCAGCCGGGCCTAGTGACGACAGGAGCCCCATCGCTAACAACCGCAAGAAGTCGGTCTCACTTCGGCCCGAAACGCGGCCTAGTCGCGTGAGGGGCTCGCACCGGGCGCCTCGCGAAGAAATCGGTCCTGCGGGTGAGAGGTTTCGGCCCGCTCAGCGGCCCTAGTAGGTGAACGCACCCAAGGAGGGTCCATGTCCAGCAACCGTCCCCGTCTCGTAGACATCAACGGCCTCGCCGAGTACCTCGGCGTCACCAGCGCCACATCCGCCGCCGCGTCGCCGAGGGCCGCGTCCCGTACGTCAAGTGGGGCTCGATCCTGCACTTCGACCTCGACGAGATCGACGCCTGGCTCGACGAGCACCGCCACCCGGTCCGCAAAAGCTCGTGAGCGCCGCCCTACGCCGGCAGACCGCCGTCGCGGCGACGCCTCCACCATCCAGGACGAGGAACTCGGCCCTCTGCGGTCGCGAGCCGAGTCGAGCCTCGGGCTGCCGCTAGCGCTGGGGTTACTTCTCCTTGCGGACGCCCTTGAAGGAGCCGCCGGACTTCTTCGTCTGGACGAAGCGACCGGATTGGGTGTCCCGCTTACTCCAGAGACCGGTCATCGGGTTCTGCGACTGACTGCGGCCCCGGACCGCTCCGACCCGGCCTCCGCCTCTGGCTCCGTTCTTGGCCACGTGCGCCTCCTGTTCCAGAAATGTACGCCAGCCCTCGTCAGACCGCGCGGACGAAGGTGATGACCCACAGCACGGCAACCTCGAACAGCAGCCGGAACCTCGCCCACTCGCGAAGCCTGCTCGACAGCGAGCTCGTCTCTCTGACGAGCGCGAGGGCCACGGCGAAGGTGGTCGGCACGGTCGCGATGCCGAGCGTGGCCACCAAGTCCTGTCCCTCCGCCGGAAGGCAACGACGACAGCTGCGACGACGAGGAGCTCCAGTGCGAACTGCACAACCCTGACCTCACGGGAAGGTCGCAACCGCAGCTCGACGTCGAGGTAGTACGGCCTGTCGGGCTCCGCCGAGTACAGGGCCAATGCCTCGGGCGTCGTCCGTACGCCCTCGATGTTCGGGACACCGACATCACGTCCGTGGCCATCGGCGACCTCGAACGCGTCGATCTCAACGGCGGGATCATCGACGTAGAACGCGGCATGAGCGCTCCGTGCGTCCCCGGAAGCGAACGACATCGACGCCTTGCGTCGCCGGAGCACCAGCGGCCGGCGCTCGACGAGAGTGATCGTCGATGCTTCCGCGACCGGCACCGTCGTCTCGATGAGAACCTCCCATCGCCGCCCGTACTCGGCGAGCGCCGAGGCAAGCAGAGGCGCACCGTCGGCGACCGTCCTAACCGCGTCCGCGTAGCTACGGAGCAGGGCGTCGATCTCGTCAGTTGACGTCGGCAGCGGGTCCAACCGCGGGAGCGCCAAGAGGACGTGCTCGGACGAGCTGAACCGGTCACCGGGCTCGTCCAGCGCCGCGGCAAGCCGCCTGCCCGTCGCGGCTTCGAGCTCGAGCCATCGAGACACGTCAGCTTCGCCGATTGCGAAGCCGAGGCCGCTCGTCAGGTACGACGTGACGTCAGCCGCCTTGTGTCCGCCATCCTCATCGAACTCCCTGTAGACGGCCGGGGTGAAGACACAGATCGCCTCAAGGAGGCGGTCCGGCAGCTTCTCTGCCAGATCGGGATCCGTCTGATCGCGAAGCACGGCGAGGTACTCGGCCTGGATGGCGGCGATCGACAGCCGCAGGAGCAGGTGCGCCGGCGTGCCGTTGGGGCCTTCGACATCGAACCCGAGCAGCGGGCGCTTCGGGCGTGTGGTCAGCGGGAAGATCGCGCGCACGGCATCGGCTGGGTCGTCGCTAGCGAACGGCTCAAGGAGGCCGGCCGGCAGCTCGACCTGGTAGCTGCTCCTCACGCTGGCGTGCCACGTCGAGCCGAGCACGAACGACTCGACCAGCCGCTGTCGCCACGCCCACGTGTCCGACAGGAGCGTGAACGTGAAGTCCGGGTTGCGCGTGAGGTCGAGCACGCTCATCAGCGCCCCTGGCTGCCCGCTCCGGCGCTCTGCACCACGGTTCCGACCGTACGTGCGGGGTGCGACATTGAAGGCGCATCGTCGCTGGCAGGGCTCGACTGCAGGACGTGCCCGGGCGCGGCGATACGAGCCACAGCGGAAAGCTGCGAGTCGAACGCCAACGGCCCTGTCACTTCAGGCCGGCCCGGATGCCAGCATCTGGACCGTGACAACGATCAAGCAGACTTCACTTCCCGGCGTCGGCATACGCTACGAGCTGGAGCTCGAAAGTGGACCGAGCATCGCTGTGCTCGCCCATCGCACCGGCCGACGAGATCTCTTCGTCTACAGCGAGCGCGATCCCGACGCCGTGGAGACCGAGCTCGAGTTCACCCCGGAGGAAGGCACGGTCGTCGCCGACCTCCTCGGCGGGTCCTTGGTGGAGAGCCTTCAACAGCTGCAGCAGCGCGTCGAGGGCCTGGCCATCGATTGGATCGGCGTGCCGACGACGTCGCCGTTCGCCGGCCGCACGATCGCCGATGGACAGATCCGCACCCGCACCGGTGTTTCGATCGTCGCCGTCATCCGAGGGACCGAGGCATACCCGGCGCCGGCCCCCGACTTTCGATTCGAGGGGGGCGACACGGCGGTGGTCGTCGGGACCCCCGAAAGCATCGCTGCCGCCGCTTCGCTGCTGACGCGGTCGTGATCCTCGCTGCTGCGGACACCCCGACGCAGCTCGTCGAGCTCGGGGTCGTCCTGTTGTTGCTCGCCGTCACCGGCCGGCTCGCCGGGCGGGCCAAGATGTCACCGATCCCGCTCTACCTCCTCGCCGGGCTGACCCTCGGTGACGGAGGTGTCCTCGAGCTCGTCACCGCCCGCGAGTTCATCGAGACCGGCGCCCAGATCGGCGTCATCCTCCTGTTGCTGATGCTCGGTCTCGAGTACTCAGGGAGTGAGCTCGTCGCCAACCTCCGGACGAACACCCGCGCCGGGGTCCTTGACATCGTGCTCAACGCCACCCCCGGTGTCGCCGCCGCCTACCTGCTCGGGTGGGACACCACGACCGCCGCCTTCCTCGGGGGCATCACCTACATCTCGTCATCAGGGATCGTGGCCAAGGTCGTGGAGGACCTCGGCCGCATCGGCAACCGCGAGACGCCAACGATCCTGTCGATCCTGATCTTCGAAGATCTCGTCATGGCGGTGTTCCTGCCCATCGCCGCCGGCCTGGCCGTCGCCACCGGCGCACTCGACACCTTCGTCGACATCGCCGTGGCCCTCGCCGCCGTGGCCGTCGCGCTCGCCGTGACGCTCCGGTTCGGCGACCGGATCAGCCGCCTCGTGTTCAACCCCTCCGACGAGGTGCTGGTCCTCACGATCCTCGGAGCCGCCCTTCTGTTTGCCGGCAGCGCCGAGCAGCTCGAAGCGCCGGCCGCCGTCGCCGCGCTTCTCGTCGGCATCACGCTGTCAGGGCAAGCAGCCACCAATGCCCGCGTCGTCCTCACCCCCCTGCGCGATCTGTTCGCCGCCGTCTTCTTCGTCTTCTTCGGTCTCGAGATCGATCCCGCCTCGGTGCCCGCCGCGCTCCCCGAAGCCGCCGCCCTCGCCCTCGTCACGGGGGCCACGAAGGTCGCCACCGGCGCGTGGGCGGCAGGCCGCGCCGGCATCGGGCTTCCCGGGCGACTCCGCGCTGGGACGGCGCTCATGGCGCGCGGCGAGTTCTCGATCATCATCGCCGGCTTGGCGATCACCGAGGGCCTCGAACCCGACTTGGCACCCCTCGCCGCCGCCTACGTCCTCATCCTCGCCACGACTGCCCCAATCGCCACGCGCCTGGCCGACCCGCTCGCCGAGGTCATCTCGAGGCGCGCCGCTTGAGCTCCCCGAGGTCCGGCTTCGCGGTCCTGGGCTCCCTTGCGGCCGGGTGGCGTCGCCGCCCCGTGGCTTGGCGGCGAATCCCCGACTGCGGGAGCCCTCCGACGCCTACCTCGGCTGACCGCCACCCGGCCGTCGTTGCATGAGTCGGCCGGTGAGGGGGTAGCGGACGGAGGTGAGCCGGCTCGCCGACATCGAGTGGAGAGAGATCCTCGTCCCCGAGACGCCGCCGCTGGAGATCCTCGTCAGAGGGACCTTGACCTACCTGGGTCTGTTCCTGCTGCTACGCGTCGTCCTGAAGCGCCAGTCCGGCGCACTGGGCGTGACCGATCTGCTCGTCGTGGTGCTGATCGCCGACGCCGCTCAGAACGCGATGGCGAACGACTACCGCACTGTCCCGGACGGGCTGCTTCTCGTCGCGGTGATCGTCGGGTGGGCCTGGGTGCTCGACTGGCTCGGCTTCCACATCCGGGCCTTCGAGCGATTCACCAAGCCGCCGAAGCTCCCCCTCATCGAGAACGGCCAACTCCGCTTGGACAACATGCGCAAGGAGCTGGTCACCCGGGAGGAGCTCGCCTCGCAGCTGAGAGAGCAAGGCGTGGACGACGTCAGCGGGGTGAGGGTGGCCTACATGGAGCCCGACGGTCGCATCTCGGTCCTCACCGAGGACGGCGACCGCCACGACGCGAGGAGCAATTCTCAACCGCTGTCGTGACCCGGGGACGACGGACGACGTGACGACGTGGTTCTGCACGACAAGGCGCTGACCACGTCGCCGCTCACGTTCTCCGGTCCACCGACGGAGGCCTCTCCGCGGCGCGAGGGAGGCGAGCTCGGCCATGGCGCGCGGTGCTGCCTCGTCGTCGCACAGCAGCTCGTAGCGCCCGGCCTGGACGGACACGGCTGACGAGAAGTCGCGCTGCCCGGCGGACGCCGCGTGGGCGATCAGGCCCACGACCGTGCCGATCACGGCGCCGAGCAGCAACCCGTACGTGGCGAGGGCGAGCCCGGAGATCAACGGGTCCACCCAGTTGAGCGCGCCGAAGATGAAGCCGACCACGGCGCCGATGAAGCCGCCGGAAGTCACCCTGAGCACGCGCATCTCCCCGTCCAGCATTCGCTCGATGGGGTTGGTGCTGTTCACTGCCATGTTGGCCTCCTTTCGATGAGGACGCCCTCGCGACCTACCCTCGCCCGGTAACACCGGCGCAACGGCCGTGGTGCGGCGACGCCGCCGTCACCGTTCGGTCACTTGTCGCCGGCGTCAGCTCCCGGCGCGGTGTCACCGCTCGAGATCAGCTCGGGAGACACGGGAGCCTCCGTCCTGTTCGGCCGCCGGCAGCCGGAACACGAACCGGGCGCCGCCGCCATCCCGGTTGCCGGCCTCGATGCCCCCGCCCTGGAGACGGGCGTTTTCCAAGGCGATGGCCAGCCCGAGGCCGGACCCGGCGTCCGCCCGGGCTCGGTCGGACTTGTAGAACCGCTCGAACACCCGCTCCACGTCGTCCTCGGCGATGCCCGGCCCGCGGTCGAGCACCTCGATGACGACCGAGGCCCCCTCTCGTCGGGCTCTCATGCACACGCCCGGGCCGGCGTGCTGGAGCCCGTTGGCCACCAGGTTGGCGAGGACGCGCTTGAACCGGGCGCGGTCGGCCATGACCACGAGTCCGGGCTCCACGTCCGCTTCGACCATGGCCTCGCCGTCCCAGGACCTGACAACGGCGGAGATGGCCTCGTCGAGCGAGAGCGGCTCCAGCTCCACGGTCTCTTGGCCGGCGTCGAGGCGGGCCAGCTCCAACAGCTCGAGCACCAGCGCCCGCAGGCGCCGGACGTTGCCGACGAGCAGCTGCGCCGGGCGACGGGCCGACTCGGGCACGTGGGCGAGCTGGTCCTCGAGGAGCGACGCCGCCGACGTCATGGCGGTGAGCGGGGTGCGCAGCTCGTGGGCCACGTTGGCCGTGAACGCCCGCTCACGCTCAGCGGCCCGGCCGAGCTGGGCGATCTTGTCCTCGAGCGCCTCGGCCATGCGGTTGAACGACTCGGCCAGCCGGCCGAACTCGTCGTCGGCGTGGGGGGGGAGCCGGGTGTGCAGCAGGCCCTCGGCCAAGGAGTGCGAGGCGTCGGCCACGGCGCCGACCGGGCGCAGGGTGCGGCGGGCCAGGCGCTGGGCGAACAGCGCGGCGACCACCACGGCCACGATCCAACCGACGACGAGGACGTTGCGGAACTGGCGGATGCTTTGCACCACGTCGGACCTGGAGAAGAAGAAGTAGACTTGGATGGCTCCGCCGGGAGACGCACCGGCCACGACGAGGTAGGGCTCGCCGCCGATCCTCGCCTCGGCGGTTTCGAGCGTGCCGTCGGCCCCACGGGCGAGGAGCCCTGGAGGCACGTCGCCGCCGTCGAGCGCCGCCGTGGAGGAGTAGACCACGTCGTCGGCCACGGCCACGGCCTCGAAGCCCCCGCTGCGCTGGAACTGGCCGAGGAGGTTGTTGAACTTCGACAGCGACAGCTGTCGTGGGGCAGCCAGCAGGCTCAGCTCGGCCACCTGCTCGGCGTGCTCGGTGAAGGTCCGCTGGCGGTACTCCCGGATGCCCACATAGCTGGTGACGGCGAGGAGCCCGGTGGTGGCCCCGGCCATGATCACCAGCGCGGCGGTCAGGCGGGAGCGGAACCCGCCCTGGAGCACCGCGGCACGAGCGGCGCCGCTCCTACGCGGCCTCGAAGCGATAGCCCACGCCCCGGATGGTCGCGATGTAGCGCGGTTCGCGGGGATCGTCGCCGAGCTTGTCACGCAGGCGCTTGACGGCCATGTCCACCAGGCGGGAGTCGCCGAGGTAGTCGTAGCCCCAGACCCGTTCGAGGAGGACCTCGCGGGACAGGACGCGCCCGGGAGTGCCGGCCAGCTCGACGAGGAGGCGGAACTCCGTCGCCGTGAGGTCCACCGGGGCGTGGGCGTGCGTGACGCGGTAGGCCCCCGGGTCGATCTCCAGCTCACCCACCCGGATCACCCCGCCGTCGTCGGGCGGGAAGCGGCGCCTGGCCACGGCCCGGACCCTGGCCACCAGCTCGGGGCCCTCGAACGGCTTGGTCACGTAGTCGTCGGCGCCCAGCTCCAGGCCGGCCACCACGTCGGTGGTGTCGACTCGAGCAGTGAGCATGACGATGGGGATCTGCGAGGTCTTGCGGATGGACCGGCACACCTCGAAGCCGTCGAGGGACGGGAGCATGACGTCCAGGACGACGAGGTCGAAGCGGCCGTTGGCCAGCGAGTCGAGCGCGTCCCGGCCGTCGCCGACGGCACTCACGCGCAGCCCGGCCCGCTCGAGCAGGAGGGTGGTGGCCTCCCTGACCGGGGCGTCGTCCTCGACGAGCAGCACCCGCTCATGCATGCTCGTCCGGCCGCCGTAACCCGCTCGTTCCGTCGGGCCGACCCGACCGTGCCAGCACGGGGCGACATTACCGGGGCCGAGGGAAACCCGGCGTGCCAGCTCGGCGTGGGAAGCTACCGGGGCCGGCTGGCGCAGCGCCGACCGTGGCCTGCGCTTCAGCGTGACCCTTGTCCCCACCTCGCCGGTGATTGCTCGCTCAAGCGCGACGAGCACTTGCGCCGGTGCGGTCCGACGTGGCTAGGGTGGTACCCGCCGAACCGCAGAGAACAGTGACTACGAACGCGCCCACGAGCGCCGTCACTGTCCGAGATCGCCGTCCTCCCGGTGGTGCGGAGCGACGCTCTTCGCCACCCCCGGGAATGACCCCCGCCGCTCAGGAAGAGGTAGGCCCATGCCCACGCTCGCCGTGCTCACCGCCCACGCCGAGACCGTCAGCACCGCCTGCGGTCCCCCCGAGGAGGCCGGCGCGGTCTGCCAAGGCGTCTACCGGCTGACCAGCAATGAGACGGTGGCCCAGGCCAGCGAGCTGTTCCTCGCCCGTCCGACCAAGATCGCGCTCATCGTGGTGCTCGCCTGGCTCGCCGGCCGCTTCGTGCGCCGTGCCATCCGGCGGTTCACGAAGGGTCTGGGTTCGGTGAGCGCCGATGTCGTCACGGTCGCCGACCGCTCCGCCGGCACCCTTCTGCGCACGGGTGGTGGCACCCACCGCACGGCGCAGCGCGCCGAGACGATCGGCGCGCTGCTGAGCAGCGTGGCCGGCTCCGCCGTGTGGAGCGTGGCCGGGCTCATGGTCCTCTCCGAGCTGGGGATCGACCTCGGGCCGCTGGTGGCCGGCGCCGGCATTGCCGGCATCGCCATCGGCTTCGGGGCCCAGAACCTGGTCCGAGACTTCTTCTCGGGCATCTTCATGCTCATCGAGGACCAGTACGGCGTGGGCGACGTGATCGACGCGGGGCCGGCCACGGGCACCGTGGAGGGAGTGAGCCTGCGAACCACCCGGCTGCGCGACGTCGAAGGCAACGTGTGGCACATCCCCAACGGCGTCATCGACCGGGTGGCGAACAAGTCCCAGGAGTGGTCCCGCGCCCTGCTCGACATCCAGGTCTCCTACCAGACGGACACCGACCGCGCCGCCGCCGTCATCGCCACGGTGGCGGACGAGATGTCGAACGACCCGGCGTGGTCGTCGGAGATCCTCGCCAAGCCCGAGGTCTGGGGCGTGGAGAGCCTGGCCGCCGACGGTGTCACCATCCGCCTCGTGGTGAAGACGAAGCCGCTGGCCCAGTGGAGGGTCAGCCGGGAGCTGCGAGCCCGCATCAAGCAGGCGTTCGACGCCGAGGGCATCGAGATCCCGTTCCCGCAGCGCACCGTGTGGCATCGCGGCGACGGGGCGTTCGACCACGCCCGCAGCGCCGCGGCCGGCGCCTCGCACGACTGACCGCGCACCGGGCCGTCGCCCGGGATCCTCGACTCCGGCGGACAGCGAGCGTTAGGGTCTCGGGCGCGGGCGGGCAACGAGGGTCGCCCCGCTGCGAACCGCTCGTCCCCCCGACGGAGTCAGCCAGTGCCCGAAGCCCACACACGGCGGTTCCTGATCGTCCTCGTTGCGGCGTGCGTGCTCAGCGGCTCGGCGGCCCACGCCGACGAGCACGACCCCCGCCGGCGGCGCCAGCAGGTGCAGCGTCAGCAGGCCGAGGTGGCGTCGAAGGTCGACGTGCTGCGCGCCGACGAGAGGCAGCTCGAGCGAGCCTTGGACGACCTCGACCGCCACGTCAGCGGTGAGGAGGCACGCCTGGCCAGCGCCCGGCAGGCGGTCGATGCGGCCACGCGCGCCGTCGATGAGCACCAGGCTCGGGCGGAAGCGACGGCGGCCGAGCTGCAGACCCTGCGGGGGAACATGCGCTCCATCGCCGTGCGGGCGTACATGCGGGGCCCGGCAGAAGGGCCCTTCGCCGCCCTCGACGCGGCGACGGCGGCGGAGGCGGCCTCGCGCCAACACCTCGTCGACGTCGCCGTGGGGCGGGCGACGGACCTGTCCGACGCTTTGCGCGCCGCCCAGGAGGACTACGAGGCCGAGCGGGACGCCGCCGAGGAGGCCAAGCGCCGTGCCGAGGAACGCCGGCGCGCCGTCGAGGGCCGGCTCGGCTCGGTGGAGCGGGCCCGGGCCCTCAAGCAGCAGGTCGCCGAGTCCGTCGAGGACCGCCTCGAGCGGGCGCTTGCCGAGTCGGCGTCGCTGGAGGCGATCGACCGGGACCTGGCGCGACAGATCGCCGCCCGGCAGGCGGCGCTGGCC
>JALYMX010000285.1 GCA_030773495.1 Actinomycetota bacterium
GCGCCTCTGCCGGCGGGCGCCGGCGCAGCCTCGCCAACACGGTGGCGCCGGCCGAGCGCAGCAGGCCGAGCAGCCCGCCGGGGGCGTAGGCCACCACCACGACGAACAGCGCGCCCTGGAGGTAGAGCCAGTCCTCGGGCCGCGACTCGCTGAACGCGGTCTTCCCCCACCCCACGAGCAGCGCCCCGAGGACGGCGCCGACCAGCGTGCCCCGCCCGCCGATGGCCACCCAGGTGACCATGAGGATCGAGGGGAGCACGGCGAACTGGTTGGGCGCCACGATCCCGATGATGGGAGCGGCCAGGGCGCCGGCCAGCCCCGCCATGCCGGCGGCGGCCACGAAGGCCACCATCTTGAGCACGGCCGGGTCGTAGCCGAGGAAGCGCACTCTGTCCTCGCCGTCCCGCGTGGCGACGAGCAGGCGGCCGAACCGGCTCCGCACCAGCTGCCAGCCGAGCGCCACCACCACCAGCAGGGCGCCCGCCGCCAGCCAGTACAGGAAGTCGTTGGTGCCGGGCTCGTACTTGTTGCGCCCGAAGATCGTCGAGAAGTTGGTGAGCCCGTTGGTGCCGGCGGTGAGCTTGAGCTGGCCCACCAGCAACAGCCAGAAGATCAGCGCCGTGGCCTGGGTGAGGATGGCGAAGAACGGCCCCCGGATGCGGCGGTTGAACACCAGCCACCCGAGCAGGCCGGCCACCACCATGGGCACCAGGACGGCGGCGGGGGCGGCGAACCACAGGTGGCGGAACGGCCGCCACAGCGCCGGCAGCTCGGTGTAGTCGCTGTAGAGCGACATGAACTGGGGGAGGGCACCCTCGGGCACCTGCTCGAGCGACAGGTGCATGCCCATGGCGTAGGCCCCGATCCCGAAGAACACGCCCTGGCCGAGCACGAGCATGCCGCCATAACCCCACGCCACGTCGATACCGACGGCGACCATGGCGTAGCAGAGGTACTCGGCCCACTGGCGCACCCGGGTGGGGTCGCCGAGGAGCCCGGGGAGGGCGAACAGGGCCACGGCGGCCACGAGGAACACGGCCCGCCCGGTCCACGGGCTCGCCGCCTTCGGCGCCAGGCGCGACAGCGGCGTACGCGTGGCCGACGGGCGCCGGCGGGGGGCGGGAGTGGCGGCGCGCGGTTCCTCGACGATGGTCACGCCGTCAGCCCCCGGGTGCGGAACGACACCAGGCCGTTGGGCCGGAACTGCAGGAAGGCGACCACGCAGGCGAACACGATGGCCTTGCCCAGGCTGGCCGAGGTGGCGTACTCGCTGTACGACGAGACGATGCCGAGGGCCAGGGCGGCCAGCACGGCGCCCCGCAGCTTGCCCAGGCCGCCGACGATGACCACCAGGAAGGCGTCGATGATGTACGACGAGCCGATGCGGAAGCCGATGGAGCCGATGAGGGTCACGGCCACGCCGGCCACCCCGGCCAGCCCCGAGCCCACGAAGAACGTGAGGGTGTCGACGCGCCCGGTGCCCAGGCCGCTGGCCGCCGCCAGCTCCCGGTTCTGCATGACCGCCCGCATGCGCCGGCCCTGCGGGAGCTTGGCCATGTACACCCAGATGAGGCCCATCACCACGGCGGCCAGGGCCACGATGAACAACCGGCTGTACGGCATGGTGAACCCGGCGACGTCGACGTTGCCCCGGAGCCAGCTCGGAGCCCGCACGGCCACGTTGGGGGCGCCGAAGAGGTCCTTGCCCGCCTGCTGGAGGATGAGGCTGATGCCGAAGGTGACCAGGAGGGTGTCGAGGGGACGCCCGTACATCCGCCGGATCACCAGGCGCTCCATGGCCACCCCCATGAGCCCGGCCACCAGGAACGCCAGCGGGAGGGAGACGGCGAAGGCGGCGCCGGCCGCCCCGGCGAAGGCGCCGACGCCGGTCTGGAGCACGTAGGGAGTGAAGGCCCCGGCCATGATCAGCTCGCCGTGGGCCATGTTGATCACGCCCATCTGCCCGAAGGTGAAGGTGAGGCCGAGGGCGATCAGCAGCAGCACCGAGGCCAGGCTCAGGCCGTTGAAGAGCTGTTCGAGGAGGATCTCCATGGGAGGTCAATCCCCGGGCGGCGCCGGCGGGTCGTCGCC
>JALYMX010000286.1 GCA_030773495.1 Actinomycetota bacterium
GGCTCGCCGCCTTCGCCGCCCGGGCAGCGCGCCCGGCGGGGCGCACGTCACGCGGGCCCACCCGCTCCGGCGTGCCCTCGCCGCGCCGGCCCTCCTGGGTGCGGGCCGCCTCCACCGCCAGCCGGTCGACTAGGTCGTTCATGGCGTCGACGGAGTGGCCCTTGACCCACCGGAAGCGCACCCGCCCCGGCTCGGCCCGCACCGCCTCGATCAGCGGCTGCCACAGGTCCCGGTTGGCCACCGGCTGTCCCGCCTTGTTGCGCCAGTTCCGGGCCAGCCACCCCTCCCACCAGCGATCGCGAAAGCAGTTCACGACGTAGGTGGAGTCACTCACCACCTCGAGCGGCCCCTCGTTGGCCGTCACCGCCTCCAGCGCGGCCCGCACCTCCATGCGCTGGTTGGTGGTGCCCGCCTCGGCGCCGCTGGCGTACGGGCCGTCGGGCACCGCCCACGCCCACCCGCCGGGGCCGGGGTTCCCGATGCAGGCTCCGTCGGTGTACACGGTCGTCGTCATCGGCGCCCGCCATCCTGCCCTGTCAACGGCGGCCCACGCGCGACGATGGGCGCATGGACCCGGTCATCTTCGACGGCTTCGCCCACCAGCTGCCCGACATCGACCCGGGAGAGACCACCGAGTGGCTCGACTCGTTCGACGCCGTCGTCGACGCCCGTGGCAAGAACCGGGCCCGCTTCCTGCTGATGAAGCTCCTCGAGCGGGCCCGCGCCCACCAGGTCGGCTTCCCGGCCACGGTGTCCACGCCCTACGTGAACACCATCCCCACCGACAAGGAGCCGTGGTTCCCGGGCGACGAGCACATCGAGCGGCGCATCCGCGCCTACATCCGGTGGAACGCCGCGGTGATGGTCACCAGGGCCAACACCATCTCCGACGGCATCGGCGGCCACCTGGCCACCTACGCCAGCTCGGCCAGCCTCTACGAGGTGGGGTTCAACCACTTCTTTCGGGGCAAGAGCGACGGTCAGGCCGGCGACCAGGTGTACTTCCAGGGCCACGCCGCCCCCGGCATCTACGCCCGGGCCTTCGTCGAGGGCCGCCTCGACGAGGACCAGCTCGACCACTTCCGCATGGAGCTGGGCGGCAACGGGCTGTCGTCCTACCCCCACCCTCGGCTCATGCGGGACTTCTGGGAGTTCCCCACCGTGTCGATGGGCCTCGGGCCGATCAACGCCGTGTACCAGGCCCGGTTCAACCGCTACCTGCACGCCCGCCGCATCGCCGACACCAGCCGCTCCAAGGTGTGGTGCTTCGTGGGCGACGGCGAGGTGGACGAGCCCGAGACGCTCGGCGCCCTGTCGCTCGGCGCGCGCGAGGCGCTCGACAACCTCATCTTCGTCGTCAACTGCAACCTGCAGCGCCTCGACGGCCCCGTGCGGGGCAACGGCAAGATCATCCAGGAGCTGGAGGCCGTGTTCCGCGGCGCCGGCTGGAACGTGATCAAGGTGATCTGGGGCAGGAAGTGGGACGAGCTGCTGGCCCGCGACACCGACGGCGTGCTGCTGAACAAGATGAACACCACCGTCGACGGCGAGTTCCAGAAGTACTCCGTGGAGTCCGGCGCCTACATCCGCCAGCACTTCTTCGGCCCCGACCCGCGGCTGCGCAAGATGGTGGAACACCTGAGCGACGACGAGCTGCGCAGCCTGCCGCGGGGCGGGCACGACTACCGCAAGCTCTACGCCGCCTACAAGGCGGCCGTCGAGCACCAGGGCGCGCCCACCGTCATCCTCGCCAAGACGGTCAAGGGGTGGGCCCTCGGCCCCGCCATCGAGGCCCGCAACGTGGCCCACCAGAAGAAGAAGATGTCGAGGGACGAGCTGGCGGTGCTCAGGGACCGGCTGTACCTGCACGAGCAGATCCCCGAGAAGGGGCTCGACGCCGAGTTCCCCCCCTACTACCGCCCGCCCGAGGGCTCGCCCGAGCACGAGTACCTCATGCAGCGCCGGCGCGTGCTCGATGGCGCCCTGCCCTGCCGGTCGTTCAAGTGGAAGCCCCTCCCCGCTCCCGGCCCCAAGGTCTTCGCCGAGTTCGAGGAGGGCTCCAAGGGGCGCGAGGTGTCCACCACGATGGGCTTCGCCCGGCTCCTGCGCAACGTGCTGCGCGACAAGGGCATGGGCAACCGCATCGTGCCCATCATCCCCGACGAGGCTCGCACCTTCGGCATGGACGCGCTGTTCAAGGAGTTCTCGATCTACGCCCCGTTCGGGCAGAAGTACGAGCCGGTCGACGCCGCCGCCCTGTCGTTCTACAAGGAGGACCGCAGCGGCCAGATCCTCGAGGAGGGCATCACCGAGGCCGGCTCGATGGCGTCGTTCACGGCGGCGGGCACCGCCTACGCCACGTGGGGCGAGCCCATGGTCCCGTTCTACATCTTCTATTCGATGTTCGGCTTCCAGCGCACCATGGACCTCATCTGGGCCTTCGGCGACATGCGGGGCCGCGGCTTCCTGCTGGGCGCCACTGCCGGGCGCACCACCCTCAACGGCGAGGGCCTCCAGCACCAGGACGGCCACTCGCTGCTGCTGGCGTCGGCCGTGCCCAACGTGGCCGCCTACGACCCGGCCTTCGCCTACGAGGTGGCCGCCATCGTCCGCCACGGCCTGGAGACGATGTACGGCGAGACGCCCGAGGACCGCTTCTACTACCTCACGCTGTACAACGAGAACTACCCCATGCCGGCCAAGCCCGAGGGCGTGGACGAGGGCATCCTGCGGGGCCTCTACCGCTTCGCCGCCGCCCCCGACGGCCCCCGCCGGCGGGCCACCGTGGTGTTCAGCGGCACCGCCTACGGGGCGGCCATGGAGGCACAGCGGCTGCTGGCCGCCGACCACGACGTGGCCGTCGAGTGCTGGAGCGCCACGTCGTACAAGGCGCTGCGCGAGGACGCCCTGTCCGCCGAGCGATGGAACCGGCTCCACCCGGGCCAGCCGCCCCGCACGCCGTACGTCACCGAGGCGCTGGGCGGTGCCGACGGCCCGTTCGTGGCCGTCTCCGACTTCATGAAGTCCGTGCCTGACCAGGTGGCGAGGTGGGTGCCCGGTCACTTCACGCCGCTCGGCACCGACGGCTACGGGCGCTCCGACACCAGGGCGGCGCTGCGCCGGCACTTCGAGATCGACGCCGCCCACCTCGTGGTCGCCGTGCTGAAGGCCCTGGCCGACACCGGCGAGGGCAAGGCCGAGGAGGTGGCCGACGCCATCGCCCGCTACGAGGTCGACCCCGACGCCATCGACCCGAGGACGGCATGACGGTGCCGCCCCGCCCGGCGCTGGCCCAGCACCCGAGGCCGACGAGCTGCTCGGCCGCGACCCGCTGGCCCTGCTGATCGGCATGGTGCTCGACCAGCCGATCCCCCTCGAGCGGGTCACCTGGCGTCCCGTCGGGCAGCGGCGAAGGTTGTAGGAGAAGTTACATTGCTATAGCGATTGCTGCTATCCAGGCGTAACTCCTGCTATACCTCCTTCGTGGATCCGGTACACAACCCGTACTGCGATCCGAAGACGATTGGAACAAAAAAACCCCTCTAAGGACCCGCGGAGCGGAGGGTGCGCAGTTCACCTCGGGCGACAGCGTCCGAGGGAGTGAAGTAGTAGCGACCGTGCAGGTTGATGTGGTCGTGGCGTAGGGGCGAGAGGCGTTCGACGTCCTCGGCCCGCACGTTGCCCTCGTTCGCACGGAGGTGGTCGAGGGCGACGACCATGTAGCGAGTGTTCCAGAGGGCGATGGCGTTGACGACGAGCCCCAGGGCGCCGAGCTAGTCCTCCTGGCCTTCCCGGTAGGGCTGGCGCAGCTCACCGCTGTGACCGTGGAAGACCTTGCGGGCCAGCGCGTGGCGCGCCTCGCCCCGGTTGATCTGGGTGAGGACGCGACGGCGGTAGGCCTCGTCGTCCAGGTAGGCCAGCAGGAAGATCGTCTTGGCGATGCGGCCGACCTCGGCCAGCGCTCGTCCGAGGGCGCTGGGGCGACCCCCACCGTGGAGGACCCGAAGCAGCTCCGACGCCCGCACCGAGCCGGTGAGGAGAGACGCCGCCACCCGCAACAGGTCGTCCCAGTGGGCGGCGATGAGCCCGGTGTCGATGCGATGGCGGGCCACTTGGTCCAGGGATCCGTAGCTGGCGTTGCGATCAACGCGCCAGAAGCGGGCGTCGCCGATGTCAGCCCGAAGACCTGATCGGAGTAGGAGGCGGAGTCCGTCATCACCTCCGTCGGGCGGAGGCTCGTCTCCTGCTCCACGAGCCCGTTGAGGATGTAGAGGCTGTCCCTGAGGGTCCCGGGGATGACGATGCCGTGGAAGCCGCTGAACTGGTCCGAGGTGTAGTTGAAGTAGGTGACGCCCCGGCCCACGCCGAAGTAGCGAGGGTTGGGTCGCGCGTTGATGCTGCGCACGGGCACCACGAAGCGCAGTCCGCCGGCCGAGGCCACCTCACCGCCACCCCAGGCCTGGGCCAACGGCAGGGTGGCGTGGTAGTCGACCAGGCGGGCGTTGGCCGCCACGAGGGTGTCGGCCCGGAGGTAGTTCTGCGCCACCCATGACAGCCTCCCCGCGGTGAGGGCGGCCACGTCGGAGCGGGCGACAGGGCCGAGCCCGACGTTCGTGGCCTCGCCACCAGCACCGCGCACACGCTGGTGGCGAGGTCGTCGACTCGGGCGCCGGCCTCCGACAGGTGAGTGAACTCCTGGGCGAAGCCCGTCCACGCCGCCACCTCGGCGAGCACGTCGGGCAGGTCGATGCTGGGCAGGAGCGCCGCCACCCGCTCCCGCAGCGAGCACAGCGACTCGGGCTCCTCGAGGCGGTCGAGGGCGGAGAGCTTCACCTTCCCGTCGGCCAGCTCCACCGCGGCGTTGGCCGCCAGCCTCCCCGAGGTGCGACCGTAGGCCTCGTGCAGCTCGGCGCCGAGGGCGGCGAGGGCGGGCGACGGCTCGCTCGACAGGCCCAGGGTCCGACAGACCTGGGGGCGGGCGGCCTCCCAGGCGGAGGCGGCGAGGAGCTTGGCCCTAGGGTCGCACCACCGCTCGCTGCGGCTCACGAACACGTCGCGGGTACGAAGCGTCGCTCGCAGCCGCTCCAGAACCGCGAAGGTGTAGGCGCGCCGGTTCAGCTGTCCGTCGCGCGCCGCCACCAGCCGGCGCCACGCCGGGCGGACGAGCTCGGTCGGGACCTCGTCCAGGCTCACCTTCTTCCGCCCTTCGAGAGCGCGCAGGGCAGCCAGTGCCTCCAACACGGGCTGGCCGGCGGGGCCGGCCTCGAAGCCGATGGTGCGCAGCATCGCCGGGAGGAACTGGCGCACCATGGCGTAGCGGGAGAGGAGCTCGGCCTCGAAGTGGTCGTCGGGGGGCGGGCCAGGCGGTCGCACTCAGCGACGGCAGCAGCGAGCGTCGCCCGCTCGACCCGGCCGAACACCGACGCTCGCACCTCGTCATCGGGAACGGCAGGGTCGAGCAGCACCGCCACCGCCTCCCGCAGCCGCAAGGCGGCGGCGTCGAGATCGGCAAGGGTGTCGAGTCGCTCCACCCGGCCTCGACGCTCCACTCGAGCGGTCAGGCCCCGGAGCAGCTCGCAGAACAGGTCCAAGGCGTCGTCGGTGGCCCGCGTCTCGGTGACCACGGCGAAGGCGAGGAGGACGGCGACGCGGCGGTCGGGGGCGAGCTGGGCCAGGTCACGGGCCCGGGCGGCGGTGGCGTGGCGAGCGAGGGCGGCGACGCGGGACGGCGGCAGGCCCGACAGATCAAGGTCCGAGACGTCGTAGGCCCGCAGCTGGCCGATGCGCTCGATGGCCGCCGTCATGGCTCGAGCGGTGAGATCGGTGGGCGGGCGACGGAGCCGCTCGAGGCGCGAGACGCGCTCACCCTCGGGCACCTCGAGCAGCCCCTCCAGACGTCGGCGGTGGTCGTCGTCGACCATGCCAGCCAGCCGAGACCACAGCCGCCTCGCCACCCGCTCGCGCACCCTCGCCACCATCCGGGCGAGCACGCTCGCTCCCGGCAGCAGCACCTTGGCCTCGACCAGGCGGGCCGTGGCCAGGTCGAACAGCACGCTCGGACGCTCGGCCGCCACCCACGCCCGGGCGTAGAGCCAGCGGAGGAGCCCGAGTTGGACACCGGGCTCGCTGAACTCCCGGTAGCCGAAGCGGGAGCGGATCTCGCCCTGGTGGTCCCAGCGGACCTCGGCGTCGCGGTAGAGCTTCAGATCTCGCAGAGCCTCGGCGATATCGCCGATCACGCGGGCCAGCCCCAACTGCTCGGCGACGTGGCGCACGGCGCCCGGGGGCACGTCGGCGGGGTCGTCCAAGAACGTGCCCAGGAAGCGCACGGTGGCGAGCTGGACCGCCATGCCGAGACGGTTGTGATCGCGACGGCGAGTGGCGAGGAAGTCGAGGTCGGTCTGGTCGAGGTGGAAGAACCGCCCCAGCTGTGCTGACGTCGGCTCGCCTTCGAAGCGGCCGTAGCGACGGCACTGCTCGGCAC
>JALYMX010000287.1 GCA_030773495.1 Actinomycetota bacterium
GCCCCAGCACGCGCTGGTCGGCCGCCACCCGCGGCCCCATCAGGCGCCCGGACGTGGCCGGCGCCGATGCGCCCGTCACCGGAACCAGCGCCCCCGCCCGGAGCTCGGCCACCGCCTGGCGCACGGCGTCAGGAGATACGCCGGCCTCCGTGGCCGCTTGTTCGAGGACGCCAACCTCGATCATGTCGGCGCCGGCCGGCGCCACCAGCCCTGCATCGAGCGCGACGGCGCGGCGCAGTACGGCGGCCGCCTCGTCGGCCGTGAGCCGCACCGGTTCCGGTGAGGTGCTCACCCCGCCAGGCTACGTCTCGGTCGCTCCACGGGGGCGGCGAGGAACGGGCACCGTCGGCGCCTGCACCCGTTGCCACCCGTAGGCGTACCCTCGCCTCCGTGCTGGCCGTATGATCTCGACGTGGCTCACGCCTCCGACGAGGTCGTTCACGTCGCGGAGGCGTTCGCCACGGTTGCTCGCACGCTCGCTGAGCACCAGGAGGACGTGCAGGGAGCCCTCGACTGTGTCGTCCGCCTCGCCGTCGAGACCCTCGACGCTTGCCGAGTTCGCCGGGATCTCGCTCGTTGAGAAGCGAACGATCACGTCCCGGGCCTCGAGCAACGCCGTGCCGAGGAAGGTCGACGAGATCCAATCCAAGGTTGGCGAGGGCCCTTGCATCGATGCCATCAAGGAGCACGAGATCTTCCAGACGGGCGACCTCAGAAACGAGAAGCGTTGGCCGCGGTTCTCGGGGCGCGCCAACGACGAGACCGGTATCTGCAGCGCGGTGTCGATTGTGGCCTTGGGCTCGGTGTTCGCGGTGCACGCTTCCGTCGCCATCTCGGCGGCCCGCCTCACCGAGACACTCGAGCAAAAGGCACAGAGCCGTGACGTGATCGGGCGGGCGAAGGGGATTCTCATGGCGCGATCGGGCGTCAGCGACGACCAAGCCTTCGCCATGCTCAAGGCTGCATCACAGCGCATGAACGTGAAGCTTCGCGACGTCGCGCAACGGATCGCGGAGCAGGCGCAGCCGCCGCAACCGCCTCAGTAGATCGTTTGCTCGCAACGTGGGTCGCCGGCGACGCTGCCCCACCAGGAGCTGGACCGGCGCACGCCGGGCGCGACCTGATCCTCGACACTCAGGCAGCGACCGGCTCGCGCGCCTCGCGCGAAGCGTCGCCCTCGGCCTTCTTCATGTCCACCAGGCGATCTATGAGCTGACCGGCGGGCGGCTCGGGCATCGCCTGCTCGGCGTCCCCTGCCTGCTGCTTCGAACGACCGGCAGGCGGACGGGGAAGCGCCGCACCTCAGCGTTGGTGTACGCCCGGGACGGCGAGGACTACGTGGTGGTCGCCTCGCTCGGTGGCGCCGATGAGGCCCCGGGGTGGCTGCACAACGTGCGAGCTCGACCAGAGGTCGGCGTGCAGGTGGCTCGGGACCGCTTCCCTGCCGTCGCCACCATCGTCGAGCGCGACGATGACGACTACCACCGGCTGTGGCGGCTGGTGAACGACAACAACCGGGGACGTTACGACGGGTACCAGGCCCGGACGACTCGCCCCATTCCCATCGTTCGGCTGGCGCCACTCGAATCCTGCTCGTCGGATTGGTAGACCACCCCTCTGGGATCTCTTTCCCAACGACGTGCCTATGGGTTGCGCATGACCGTTCGCAGCTTGGGCCCCAGCCACGGTCGGCGGCCCCACGCCAGCAGCTTGCCCGTGGCGACAGCTGTCCACTGGCTCTGCCGTCCCCACATGACCTGGAGGAGGGCCACCGGGTCGGCGGAGAGGTAGCAGTCGACCGGGCGTGACGACGCCCCCTCCACCCGCAGGGCGCCGTGGTCGAACGCCAGGCGGAACCGGCCGCCGCCCCGGAGCCGCACCTCGTACGTCGCCCGCAGACCGGCCGCCTTCACCGGATCGACGAGCGCGCGGGGGTCGAGGGCGGTGAGGACAGGCAGGAGGAAGCCCAGCAGCACCAGCGTTGCGTGCCCTCGGTCCATGGGCCAGGAGCGCCGGTCGGCGTGCGCCATGTCGCCCCCGTGCATCAACGTCTCGTTGAGCAGGTGGCAGGTCAGCGTCGAGAGGGGGACCGTGATGCCCTGCACGAGCCACGGGTGGGGCTCATCGGGCGAGCGCCCCTCGCACTCGTCGAAGAACTCCTGCGCCCGGACCTCGATGCGGTCGGCCAGCACCCGGGGGTCCCGCTCGGCGTCAGCCCGCACCGCGTCCACCGTCACTCCTCCGAGGTCCCACAGGTCGGTGATCAGGGATTCCCCAGCCGTGCCGCCGAGGTCCGGTAACACCTCGTAGGCGCCGGAGAGGTCGTCACGGGCGAGGCCGGGGACGACGACCCACGCCTGCGACAGGTGCATCGCCACCTCGGCCAGGTTCCATTCCCCGACGGCCGGTGCACCGGGGTCACGGACAGACCGCAGCAGCGCCGTCACCCGGGACACTTCGGTGCGCAGTGCGTCCTGGGCTCGCCTCCAGTCCACCCGGAACTCATCGACCATCCCGCCACCTTGTCGTTTCTCACCGCGTGGGAGTGCTCTGACCCTTCCACTTCACCACCGCGGCCGGCTGTCCCTGCCACCGCGGCGTGGGTTGCCGCTCATTTGCCTCGAGACGAGACAAAGCTCGGGCGCCCTGCGCCGTGGAAGGAGCCAGGACCACGTCCACTTTCCGAGACGGAGCGGCGGGGTCGGCGGTGCCGACGCCGGCACCTCACCCAGCGTTCGGGGGGAGTTCGTCTGCCGGGGTGTCGGCGAGGAACCGGAGGGCCTTCAGACCCAGTGCGCCCGCCAGCGCCATCGCACCGCCGATCGTGAGGTTGTCGGGCACTCCCGTCTCGGGGAGGACGAGATCGGGACGCGGGTCGCCTTGAGGTAGCAGCGACGGCACGGACCCTGGGAACGGGTGGGCCAGGATCAGCTCGGTGTTCCGGTCGTCGGTGCCGCCGGCTCCGGTGGCCAATCCCCGCTGGGGGTCGTTGCCGCTCAGCTCTCGTGCGAAGCCCGTGACCTCGCCGCCTTCGTGGTCCACCATTGTCGTGAACAGCGACAGCGTCCCGTCTGCGTTGTCGACCACCTCGACCAGGCGCGACTGGCCCGGCCAGTCCACGTGGGCGGCGGTGCCGATCTCCCAGAACGTGCCGTGCGGGATCACGGTGTTGACGTGGGTGTGGCCGTTGACCCACGCGATGACGCATCCGTAGCGGGACACCACCCGCTTCACCTCCTCACCGTGATGGCGGGGCAGGTCGGAGCCGGCGGGGTCAAGCGGGTCGGGCGCGATCACGGCGTTGTGCAGCGAGCGCAGGCCGTGGTGGCTGAAGAGCAGCACGAGGCGGCGCTGCCGCTGGGCCTCGTCCAGGCGCTCCTCCAACCAGCGCAGCTGGCGGGCGCCGATGGAGCCGTCCGCACCGCCCCCAGGGTTCACGGTGTCCAGCACCACCCACCGAGTGGAACCGACGTCAGCGATGTAGTGGGCGCCAGCCTCGCCGCTCGGTCTCACGGCGAAGCCGTGACCACGCGGCAATCCCGGCGACCGGAGGTGCCTGGCCAACCACTCCCCTCGGGTGAGCTGGCCGCGCTCGGCGTCGGGGGTGACGACGGAGGCACTGCGCGGGGCGGCGGTGAGGGCGGCGGTGAGGTCGACTGCTCGATCGCGGGGGCTGAGGCCAGACGGAGCACCGGCCAGCTTCGCGGCACCGGTGGCCAGCTGCTGGAGGGCCGGGCTGGGAGGGAGGGTTCCCTGGACGAGGCCGGTCCGTCACGTGCTGATCCGTCAGGTGGGCGAAGCACCCCAGGCTGCGCCGACGCTCGGCGCGGCCCGGGATGGCAGCGGTTAGCTCGTCTCTGACCAGGTGGCCCTCTCCTGGGCCGGCGACGACCGGGCGATAGCCGAGGCGGCCGGGCGGGCCGGGCCGTAGCGTCTCCACCAGGGTCGTCAGGGCGGCCGCCACCTCCGTCGCCTCCGGCGAGCGGAGAAGGACGCGTGCCGCTGCTGCGGGCGAAAGGCCGGTGGCG
>JALYMX010000288.1 GCA_030773495.1 Actinomycetota bacterium
CCGCCGGAGACAACCGGGGCACAGCATCAAACCTCTGCTGGCACGCGCCGGCGTTCCTGGTCGACGACTGTCTCCCGAGCCCGCGCCCGCGTCTCGGCCATTCATCCACGGCGACCGCTGCGCTCGCGTGCTGGCTGCAATATCAGGGTCAGATTGGAGAACAAGTCGGTGGCGGGCGACGGCGTGGAGTTGATGTCCTCGCCGGCGTCGTCGTCGTCGACGGGCTGTCCGGTGAGGGTGGAGTTCGACAGCCCCGCTGACTGGGTGTCGGCGGGGAGGCAGCGCTGGCCTCGTCGTCCAAGAGCGCTTTCCGGTCAGGCTCATCCTGTCCCCCCTTTGCCCCGTTCCCCGAGGCGCTCAGTCCCCCGGCCCTCTACCAGGGGGGCCGCTCGCTCCACCGCGCAAGACAGCGCAGGGCTCGGGGAAACGTGTCGCCCCCACCCGGCGCCAGCGCTGCCACCTGACGGCGGCCTGAAGGCTAGATGTCCGGATCTTGGAAACAACAACAAACTTCGCCCACACCCCGTCCTTCGGAAGCGGGCGACAAAAAAAATACTCTTGTCCCTATTGGTGGTCGTGTCGTCCTAGTCTATATTTCCCTAGGGCACACGGGAGAAGGCACCGCAGCGGGGCCGCCGGGATCGGCAACACGGGGGGCGTTCGTTGGACGGGGTTCAACCGCGTGCATTCCGCAACGCAACACACGACACGTCTGAACGAAAGGGATGCACATGAACAACCGTAAGCGATTGACCTCCGCCTTCGTGGTCGGAGCGGCGGTGCTCACCATGTCCAGCGCGGCGTTCGCCTGCACCGTCTTCCGGGGCGAGATGACCATCAAGGAGAACGACGGCCACAGCAGGAGCGGCCTTCCCCTGACCGTGACCGCAAACCAGTCGAGGACGGTCGGCAACAACGCCAACATGGGCTATTGCAAGCTCGAGCCCGGCGCCACGGGCTTCAGCGGTGCCGAGGTGACCATCGAGGTCAAAGCCGCCCCCTCAGGCTGTCCGTCGAGCACTTTCACGCCCAACACCAACTACGACGTCAACTACGTCAACGGCAGGGCGTTCTACGACCCGATCAGCCCTGCCTTCCCCTACGGCTGGCAGATCGACTGCATGAGCCCCCGCGACTTGGGCGTGGTCGCCCTCGGGTCACAGGTGGCGGCGAATGCAAGCGGCGAGGTCCCCGCGTTCACCCGGACGCTGCCCACCAGCAGCGCCAACGCCTCGGGTGAAGACTCCGCCATCTGCCTGTCGACGACCGGCGGCGGCAACGGCAACCAGGCGCCCATCCAGATCGTGGCCGTCTAGCCCCGACAGACGCTGACGAGGGCCAGCGTGCGCAACGAACACGTTGTGGCCACCACCACCGGTGTCGCGTCGTCCGCGGCGCCGGTGGTGGCGCGCCTGGCCTTGGCGGTGACGCTGCTCGCCGGTGCCGCCCTCGCCGCTGGCGTGCTGCCCGGTGCCGCCGACAGCGCCGAGGCCGCGGTGGTGCGAGTGGGGCCGAAGGTGCCGGTGACGGCCATGGACCGGAGGGTGGAGCCGGCGAACAACTCGCCCATGCTCGTCGCCGATCCCACCGACGCCCGCTTCGTGGTCATGGCCAACCGCCTGGACGCTCCCGACTTCGGGTGCGCCCTGCAGGTGTCGGGCGACGCCGGGCGGGGGTGGCGCACGGCCACCCCCGTGCCCAACCTGCCCCTCGGCGCCGACAAGTGCTACGCCCCCGAGGTCGCCTTCGACGCCGACGGGGTCCTCTACTACCTCTTCGTGGGCCTGGCCGGTCGGGGCAACGAGCCCATGGGGGCCTTCCTCACCACCTCGGTGGACCGGGCGGCGACGTTCAGCGAGCCCCGCCGCGTCCTCGGGCCCCGCAACTTCGGGGTGCGCATGGCCATCGACGCCGACCACGGCGCCAAGGGCCGCATCCACCTGGTGTGGCTGCATGCCACGTCCGATCCGCCACTGGGTGGGTTCGGGCCCCCGCCCAATCCGATCCTGGCCGCCCACTCCGACGACGGCGGGCGCAGCTTCTCCACGCCGGTGCAGGTGAGCGACCCTGCGCGACAGCGGGTGGTCGCTCCCGCCCTGGCCCTCGGTCCCGACCATCGTGTGCACGTCGCCTACTACGACTTGGAGGACGACGCCGTGGACTACCAGGGCCTCGAAGGCCCGGTATGGGACGGCACCTGGTCGATGGTGGTGGCCACCTCGAGCGACGGGGGGGAGCGCTTCGGCCCGGGCGTGGTGGTCGACGCCTCCATCGTGCCCGCCGAGCGGGTCATGCTCATCTTCACCATGCCCCCGCCCGCCCTCGCCACCGGGGGCGGCCGGGTGTGCGTGGGCTGGACCGACGCTCGCCACGGTGACCCCGACGTGCTCCTGCGCTGCTCGAACAACCACGGTCGGTCCTGGTCGGCGCCGGTGCGGGCCAACGACGACCGGGTGGGCAACGGCGCCCACCAGTACCTTCCCCGCCTCTCGTTGGCCCCCGACGGCCGCCTCGACGCCATCTTCTACGACCGGCGCGACACCCCAGGCAACTTCGGCACCTGGGTGTACTACACGCTCTCCCGCGACGGGGGGCGCAGCTTCTCCCCCAACACCAAGCTCAGCCCTGACGTCATCAACCCCACCATCGGCCAGCAGTACGGTGTCGTGTCGGCCATGGGGCAGGTGGAGTTCGGCTCGCGCCTGGGGCTGTTGTCGCGCCGAGACGGCGCCGTGGCCGCCTGGACCGACACGCACTACTCCAAGCCCCCCACCACGGGCCAGGACATCGTCGCCGCCGAGGTGCAGGTGCCCGGGGCGGGCCGAAACCGGGGGTGGACCCGCCTGGTCGGCGTCGCCCTGGTGACGGGCGCCGGCGGTGTCGTGCTCCTCGCCCGCAGGCGGCGCCGCCCGGTGGCGGTGGCCGAGCTATGAAGGCGCTGCGCCTGGTGGCCGTTGTCGGTGTGCTTTTAACCACCGCCGGTTGCGCCCGGGACGGCGCGAGCCGCGCTGCGCCCTTGCCCAAGGCGCCACCGGTGGTTCCCGTCACCATGACCGAGTACCGCTTCGCCCTCGAGGGCGACGTGCCGAGCGGGCGGGTGGTGTTTCGCGTTCGCAACGCTGGTCGGCTCCACCATCGCGTCACCCTCGTCGCCCTCCCCGAGGACCTGCCCCCCATCGACGTCCAGCTGGGGGGCACCGAGCGGCGCTACATCGAGCCCTTCGCGGGCATGCCCGAACGGGCCCCGGCGACGACGTCGAGCTTCGCCGTCGACCTCGAGCCCGCCACCCGCTACGCCTTCATCTGCTTCACTGTCGATCGCGACAACCAGAACCACGCGGAGAAGGGCATGGCGACCGAGTTCCGCTCCGCCGGGCGTCCCACGGCGACGACGGCGCCGTCGGGGCCCGCTCCCGGCTCCGCCGGCGGGGGCGACCAAGAACCATCGTCGTGAGCGCGAGTCTCACGACCCCTTCGGCCGTGAGGTAGGCCGCTGGTTGCTGGCGGGCGGGCGTGGGGACGCGGGGCCGAGGCTTTCTCGTCCGTGCACGTCACCGTCCTCTCCCCTGGCCAGCGGCCCCCTATCGAACCGTGCATGCGGTTCTCCCGCACACGGCTCTCCGACACCGTTCGTCGTCAGGCATGCGCAGATCCCCACGCGACCGTCCCGGTCAGGCGATGGACGCCGAGGTTGGTAGCCCACTGGTGGGTGAAGCGCGTGGTCCAGTTCCATCCTCGGAGACCATGTTTGTGACTGGCCAGCATGGCCAGTCGCTGGTTCACGTAGCTGTCGATGGCGGCGAACGGGTCCGACGAGTTGCCCCGCCGGAAGTAGGCCCCCCAGCCCCGCAGGACGGGGTTGAGGCGATCGACGACCACTTCGAGGGGCAGGCTGGCGAAGTTGTGGCTGGTGAGGGCCCTCACCTTGCCTCGGATCGAGTTCATCGCCCGAGCGGACGGCCACTGGTTGAGATACCAGCGCCTCGTCCACGGTCGGCTCCGTCGCAGCCGGTTGTGGAACCCCAAGAAGTCGAAGCCCGCTGCCCCGCCGGCGAGGTGCACGGTTCTCGTCTTGTCGGGGTGGAGTTCCAGCCCGAGCGGGGCGAGCACCGCTGCCGCCAGCGACGGGCCTGGTCGGCCCGGTCGCGGGTGGGGCAGAGGACGACGAAGTCGTCGGCATAGCGAACCAGGGTGCCGAAGCGCCGGCCGCTCGTCGCCCATGCCCAGTCGAGGACGTGGAGGGCGATGTTGGCCAGCAGGGGCGAGATCGGCGATCCCTGCGGGGTGCCGGCGTCAGTGTCGGCGACCACCCCTCCTTCCACCACGCCCGCCCGCAGCCAGCATCGCAGCAGCTTCAACATCTGCCGGTCGCAGACGCGGCGCTCGACCTCGCCCATGAGGGCGTCATGGTCGATGCAGTCGAAGCACGCTTTGATGTCGGCGTCGAGGACCCACCACCGGCGCTGGTTGGCCGCCGCACGGACGACCTCCAACGCCTGGTGGGCCGACCGCTTCGGTCGGAACCCGAAGCTGACCGGGAGGAAGTCGGCCTCGAAGATCGGTTCCAGCACGATCCTCGCCGCCGACATGACCACCCGGTCCCGGACGCAAGGGATGCCGAGCGCACGGGTCTGGCCCGGCTTGCCCGGCTTGGGGATCAGCACCCGCCGTAGCGGGCGGGGCCGATACGTCCGACCCCGCAGCTCGGCGGCGAGGCCGTCGAGGAACACCCTCACCCCGGACTCCTCGATGGCGGCGATGGTGACACCGTCGACGCCGGGAGCCCCCTCGTTGACCGCGACGTCAACCCACGCTCGCCACAAGACGTCGCTGCGGGCGACCTTGTCGTAGAGGGCGTGGAAACGACGGCGGGGGTCCTGCTTGGCACTGCGATACAGCACTCGCTGGAGGGCTCGGACCGGGTCCACACCCTCGGTGTGGCTGAGGGCCCTAGCCGACATGTCGGCACTCGTCAGGGTCTTGTCCCTCCTCGCTCGTTCACCGGTGAAGTAGGGGCCCTTCGCTCTGACCGGGTTGTGTTGTCCCGGCCGTCGTTGCTACTACGACCCCCTCCGACTCCCTCTCGGCCGCCCACCACTTCCCGGATGACCGGTTATAGATGGACTCGCTTCCCGCCGCCCGCAGCGGCGGGGCCGAGGAGGGCCTCCCCAGTTCCAAGGACGACCTTCTGACCATTCCACGCCCCTTACGCCGGAGGGTTCCTTGGTGCCCCCCCGCTCCCGGACCTCGGGGCACCGTCCGTGGCCTTCGCCGTCGCGGAATCGGCTCGGCTCCCTCTTGACCCGCCTTTCGGCGGGGGCATTTTGACGACGCTTGCTCAGGCTTCGCTGCACGCTG
>JALYMX010000289.1 GCA_030773495.1 Actinomycetota bacterium
GGCGACGCCATCGGCGCCGCCCGCCGCTTCCTCGGCGCCGACGGCCCGCGCCGCTACCTCGTCGCCCTCCAGAACAACGCCGAGATGCGCGACCAGGGCATGGTGCTGTCCTACGCCTTCCTGGGCGCCGACGGCGGGCGCCTCACCGCCACGCGCTCCGGGCCGATCGCCGACCTCGCCCTCGATCGCCCCATCGCCCAACCCGTGCCCCCCGGCATGCAGCAGATCTTCGGCGGCCTGGCCCCGACGCGGCTGTGGCAGTCGGTGAACGCCACCGCCGACTTCGCCTGGAGCGGGCGGGCCATGGCCGAGATGGCTCAGCAGGCCACGGGAGAGGCGGTCGACGGCGTCGTCGCCCTCGACGTACCCGGGCTGGCCGCGCTGCTCGGCGTCGTCGGTCCGGTGACCGTGCCCGGCATCGACACCCCGGTGGACGCCGCCAACGCGGCCGACGTGCTGCTCAACCGGCTCTACGCCGACTTCCCGCGCAGCCGCGACCAGGCCGAGCGCAAGGAGCGCCTGGGGGCGGTGGCCGAGGCGGTGGTGGCCCGCATGACGGCCGGGTCGTTCGACGCGGTGACGCTGGGCAGCGAGTTGGGCTCGGCCGCCGCCGCCGGTCACCTGCGCCTGTGGAGCGCCGACGCCAGCGAGCAGGCCATCTTCGAGCGCACCGGGCTGGGGGGCGGCCCCGCCGCCGTCGCCCCGGAGCGGACCGTCCACGTCTCGGTGCAGAACGCCACGGCCACCAAGCTCGACTACTTCGTGAAGCCGGAGCTCGAGCTGCGGGTTGCGGTCACGCCGTCGGGGACGGCGGTCGTCGACGCCGATGTCGTGGTGGTGAACACCGCCCCCCCCGACGCCCGGCCCTCGTACCAGTTCGGCCCCGACGGCGTCTCGCAGGACCGGGCCGGGCAGTACGTGTCCCGGGTGTACTTCTGGGGCCCGCGCGGCGCCGAGCAGCCCGACAGCGTGGCCGAGTCGGGCCTGCGCCTGAACCAGGGCCCGATCACGGTCGACCCCGGCCAGCGGGGGTCGGTGCGCTTCCAGACGGTGATCCCCGGTGCCGTGCGCGGCGGGCGTCTCGACCTGCGCCTGGTGCCGCAGCCCCGGCTGGCGCCCATCCCCCTCCGGGCCACGCTGACGGCGCCGGGCTGGAACGTGGACGGTGCCGCCACCCGCCGCCTCACGTGGGACCGCACGCTGACCGTCTCGTGGACACTGCGGCGCTGACCGGCGCTGACCGGCGCTGACGGCGCTTGGCGATGAGCCCGAGTGCTTGCCGGTCTTTCCTATTTCGCCTACTGTGCCGGGATCGTTTCCGGGAGGACCGCTCCATGCCCATGCTGAAGCCCCTCCTCGGGGCGCTCGGGGTCACGCTGGCACTCGCGGCGCCGGCCGTGGCCCAGACGACGGCGCCGTACCCCGGCACCACGAGCACGACGGCAGCGGTGTCCACCGCCACCCAGGTCGCCGGCACGCTGGCCGTGGGCCAGACCACCACGATCACGAGCTGCCCGTTCCGGCCCGGCCCGGTGAACCTGGCCGTGAACGCCCAGCCGGCCGGCACCGACACCGCGGAGGCCGACGGGTGCGCCCGCACCACCGTCGCCGTGCTGGGCGTGAACCTGGTGCGGGTGGAGGGCACCCAGGTCGCCGCCCGCTGCGGCGACAACACCCTTGCCGTGACCGGGCCGGGTGCCGCCACCGCCACCCGGACGGTGAACACCGTCTTCGGCATCGACTGCCCGGCCGCCCCCGCCGCCACCGCCGGCGGTGCGCTTCCCCGCACCGGGGCCATGATCCTGCGCTGGTCGTTGGCCGGCGCCGCCCTTCTCGCCGTGGGCTGGCTGATCGTGCTGGCCGACCGCCGCCGGCGCATCCCCACCGCGCCGTAACAGCGCGACTGCCGGCTCGGCTGAACGCTCCGGCGTTCTCCGATGTCTGAGGCCCGCCTGGCGGGCGTGAGGCATCACAGAACGCCGGCGCGGACGGCTCAGCCGCCGCGGCGGACCTCGGTCTCCAGCCGCCGGTCGCCGTCGAGCGCCAGCCGTGCCCGGGGGCGCCCCACCCGCCAGCCGTCGGGCACGCCCACCGTCGCCGTCACGGCGTCGGGGGCCAGGAAGGGCTGGCGGTGCAGGTCGAGCCGGTACCGGCCGGCGCCGGGCGCCACCCGGCCCTCGAGCTCGAGCTCGACGACCGCGGTGCCGCCGGCGGGGACGATGACGTAGGTGGAGTACACGTGGCGGCGCCGCTCCAGCTCCGACTCCACCGGCCGCTCGGCGCCGTCCACCGCGGCCCGGGTGAGCTGCAGCGGCGTGTACACGGAGAGGTAGAGCTTGTTGGACCCGGGCGGCAGCGGGGGCTCGACGTCGTTGCCGATCACGTACCCGGGCAGGCCGGCGGCGGGGGCGTCGTTGCGCAGGGTGACCCGCACCGTCGAGCGCACCGCCCCCGTGGCCGGATCGAGGCGGGCCGAGTAGTCCACGGAGCGGCGCAGGAACCAGTCGATCTTGTTGGCGCCGGCGTTCTGGGTGACCACGCCGAGGAAGTCGCCCCGCACGGGCGCCATGGCCCCCGACACGCCGAGGCGGGCGAGGGCGGCCGCCTCGCCGGCGTCGGCCGTGCTGGCCACCAGCAGGTGCTTGGCGGCCACGGAAGGACCGAGGGCCCGGGCCAGGGCCACAGCGCTGGTGTCGGTGGTGGTGAGGCGGTCCCACACGGCGGCGACCACGCGGCCGAGGAAGTCCACCCGGGCCTCGCCGTCGAGATGCACGTACTGCTCGAACAGCAGCACCTCGTCGGCGTTGTCGGCGGTGATGGGCACCGGCCACCCGGGGACCTCCACGGGCCCGAGGGCGCCGAGCAGGGCGGCCAGGCCCAGGGGGTCGACGGCCACCACCCCGTCCACCGGGCGCCCACCCGACTGGGGGTACAGGTCGGCGATGGCCCGGGCCACCGTGGGGAAGTCGGGGGACATCGTGACGTTCTGCCAGAGGCGGTCCACGTCGAACCGCCCGTAGCGCGCCGTGTAATCGGGTGGGGCGTCGAGGGCCCGGGCGGCGGGATCACCGCCCTGGTTCAGCTCGGCGGTGCGGCCCACCCGCTCGAGGCGCACACGGCCGTCCTCGGCGCTGATCTCGCCGAAGTTGCCGATGAAGCCGCCGCTGGCCCGGGCCTCGGCCGGCGTCTGCACGGCCAGGAACCACCGCCGGGGCCGGTCCGCGCCGAGCAGGCGGGGAGCCACGTCGAGGGCCACCAGGGCGTCGCCCACGCTGGCCCGGCCCTCGGCGGCCTGGCGGGACAGCCGGTTGAGGCGCCCGGCGACCGGGCCCACCAGCCAGGGCGAGCGCACGGCCTCGAGGCGGGTGACGGCGGCGGCCAGGCGCCGGCCGGCGTCGGCCAGCGGCGGGCGCAGGGCACCCAGGCGCTCGACGGGGACGGCACCGTCGCGCAGCCCGACATCGGCCCCCTCGAGGG
>JALYMX010000290.1 GCA_030773495.1 Actinomycetota bacterium
ACTCCACCTCGGCGAGCAGCCGCGACCCGATCCCCTGGCCGCGCTCGGCCGCCGCCACGGCGAGGGCGGCCAGCTCCGCCTCCTCGGCGGCGGTGGCCCCCCGCGCCACGCCGACCACCACCCCGTCGCGGCGGGCGCTCACGGCGAACGGGCGCCGGTCGTCGGCCACCAGTGCGGCGCCCTCGGGGTCGAGCCGGTCGGTCACCGACAGCTCCAGGGCCAGCCCGCCCCGCCCGACGACCGACGGGGCGGCAAAGGGGGCGTCGGCGAGCGGCTCCCAGACCCGGCCCGGCCCCTCGCGCAGCAGGTGGACGCGGTCGATGCGCACCACGACCCGGTAATCGGCCAGGGCGGCGACGGCGGCCGGGATGCGGGCGGGGTCGGCGTCGTCGGCCAGGGTCACGTGCGGCACCCACGGCCAGGTGAGCGGGCGCGACAGCGGCTCGGAGAACACCGCGTCGCGCAGCGCCCGCACGCCGGCGACGGCGTCGGGGGCGCCGCCCACGGCCAGGTACACCACCGGCGTGGCGGGGAGGAAGGTGGCCGCCGGGCCCAGGGCCAGCGTGAGCGGCCGGCAGGCCGAGGCCGCCCGGCGCAGCACGGCGAGGGCGTCGCCCATGCGGGCGGCGGCGACGTTCACCGGGGGCACCAGGGTGACGTGCGGCGCGATGCGACCGAGCGCCCCGTCGCCCAGGGCCCGTCGCAGGCCGTCGACCTCGGCGGCCACGGCCGGGGGGAGCAGGAGGGCGACGCCGAGGCGGGCCTTGGGCACGCGTCCGACCATGGCACACGCGGTTCACCGGCGGTCGTGCAGGGGACAACCGACGCCATGGAACGAGAGACCGACAAGCACAGCCCCCGCATCGACGAGGCCATGGCCAGCGACGCGGGATCCCTGCTGCGGGGCAACGGCGCCGGCGAGTCGCGGGCGCAGGAGGCCAGGCTGCAGGAGGAGGACCCCGAGGTCTCCCCCGGCACCCGGCCGGGTTCCGACGAGGCGGTGGGGCTCGGGATCAGCGCCGCCGACGCCGACCGCCGGGCCGAGCTGGCCCGCCACCTCGCCCTGGCCCACTTCCCGGCGCGCCGCGAGGAACTGGTCGGCGCCGCCGAAGAGGACTTCGCCCCGTCGGACCTGGTGGAGGCCCTGCGCGCCCTCCCCCCCGACGAGGAGTACGGGAACGTGCAGGCGGTGTGGGCGGCCATGGGCGGCGCCACCGAAGCCGAGCACAGCTGACACGCGACGAGGGGGCCGTGCTCCGTCTCGGTCTCGTTCTCGGCCGCCCCCCACGCCGTGCCCCCGACGCCAGCGACAGGGCCCCGAACGCGAGCATGGCGGCAGCCGTCTTCGAAGGTCGCATTGTCCTCTTCCCCCAGGGTGCCGACCACACGGTGTGGCCGGGCCAGCGCAGAACGTCGACGCTACGACAACGTGATGCAACCACCGCCGGCGGGCGGGCGCCGCTACCGGGGCGCCTGGGCCAGCGACATGGCGGCCAGCACGAGCAACGAGGACGGCACCTGGGAGAGCTCGCCGGGGAGCCACGTCGTGCCCGACGAGGCGGCGAGGGAGCTCACCAGCGCCGGCCGGCCCAGACGGCGGCGGCGCAGCTCACGAGCCAGTGCGGACGTGTCGACGACCATGCGGACCTCCGCCCCCCACCCTCCACCCGCCGGCCTGTGGACGGCAAGAGGGCAAACGCTGTGGACGACGACGAGGCGGCGCCCGTCGCCCGGGCAACCCGGCTCAGTGCGAGCGGTCCCCCGACCCCACCAGCTCCAGGCGGGCCCTGGCCCGCTGTAGCTGGGCCTCGGCGTCCTCGACGCCCTCGCCGCCCTCCCGTACTCGCCGCTCGGCATCCTCCAGCGACCGCCGGGCCCGCTCGGCGTCGACCTGGCCGGGCAGCTCGGCCACGTCGGACAGGAGGATGACCCGGTTGTCCTTGACCTCCACGAAGCCCCCGTGCACCGCGGCCCGGACGAGCTCGCCGCCCTCCCGGTGCACGCGGACGACGCCCGTGCCCAGGGCACCGAGGAACGGGGCGTGCCCGGTGAGGAAGGCGATCTCGCCCCCTCCCGTGCGGCACACCACCATCTCCGCCTCGCCCGAGAACAAGATGCGCTCGGGCGACACCAGGTCGACGCGCAGGGCCATCGTCAGCCGCCCTGGATCTCCTTGGCCTTGGCCCGCACCGAGTCGGCGTTGCCGACGTTCAGGAAGGCCTGCTCCGGCAGGTCGTCGAGCTCGCCGTCGACCAGCGCCTCGAAGCTGTCCACCGTCTCCTCCACGGGCACGTAGATGCCCTCGAGGCCGGTGAACACCTGGCC
>JALYMX010000291.1 GCA_030773495.1 Actinomycetota bacterium
GCTCGGCGCCGCCCCGCGGTCGCTCGCCGAGAGCGCGGCATCGCAGGCCCAAGGCGCCCCGTTCGCCGCCGGCCTGATCGCCTTCGGCGCCGGCGCCCTGGTGGCCGCCCTGGTGAAGCCGACCGAGAAGGAGGCCCAGGTCGCCCAGACCGCCGCCGAGGCCGCCGAACCGGTGAAGCAGGCGGTGGCCGAGTCCGGGCGCCAGCTGGCCGGGAGCGTCAAGGACCAGGGCCGGCAAGCGGTCGAGCAGGTGAAGGACACGGCGACGGGCGCCGCCCAGCAGGTCAAGGACGTCGCACAGCAGTCGGCCGGGCAGACGGCCGAGAGCGGCGGTCAGGCCGCCGGCCAGGTGAAGGAGCAGGCGCAGCAGGCAGCGGACGAGGTGCGCCAGCAGGCCTCCTCAACCCCACCGCCGGCCTGACCGCCGCCGCTCGGGCCGGGCGTCCCGTCCTCAGCGCACCCGCACGACGCGCATGACGTCGGCGGCTGGCTCGGGGTCGTGGGGGAAACCGGCCACCACGACGACGACATCGCCCTTGGCCAGCAGGCCGCGCCCACTGAGCTCCTCCACGGCGTGCCAGACGATCTCGTCGGTGGTGCGGCGCTCGGTGCCCGGAAAGGCGCGGATCCCCCAGGTCAAGGACAGCTGGCGCACCGCCCGCAGGCTGGGGCTCACGGCGAGCATCGGGGCCACGGGCCGGAAGCGGGCCACGGCGCGGGCGGTGGACCCCGACCGTGAGCAACAGACGATGGCGGCGGCGCCCACCGACGCGGCCGCCTGCCAAGCGGCGTGGCTGACGGCGTCGGTGATGGCGAGGCGCAACGGCACCTCGGCCTTGCGCCGGAGCCGACCCAGCTTGGCGCCCCACTGGGCGTAGTCGGCCTCCCGCTCGGCCCGCTCGGCGACCCGCACCATCGTCCGCACCGCCTGCGGCGGGTCGACGCCGACGGCCGTCTCCGCCGACAGCATCAGCGCATCGGTGCCGTCGAACACGGCGTTGGCCACGTCGGACACCTCGGCGCGCGTGGGGGACAACGAGGTGATCATCGACTCGAGCATCTGGGTGGCGGTGATCACCGGGCGCCCGGCGGCGATGCTCGTCCGGATGATGTGCTTCTGCACGTGGGGCACGTCCTCGAGCGGGAGCCGGATGCCGAGGTCGCCCCGGGCCACCATCACACCGTCGGCCACTCCGAGGATGCCCTCGAGGTCGGCCACCGCCTCGGCCGTCTCGATCTTGGCCAGGATCATGGGCGGATCGTCGCCGGCGGCGGCGCACACGTCGGAGAGCTCGGCGGCGCTGCGCACGAACGACACGGCCACCATGTCCACGCCGGCCGCCACGCAGCGCTCGAGCAGGGCGCGGTCCTTGGCCGTCGGGACCCGCTCGGCCAGGGCCGACGTGGGCAGGCTGAGGCCCGGACGGCCCTCCACGTGGCCGCCCCTCACCACCCGTGCCTTCGCCTCTCCGGCATCCGCCGACTCGACGCGCAGCTGGATGGCGCCGTCGCCGACGGCCACCACGTCGCCCGGCTGCAACCCCTCCACCGCCGCCTCGGCCACGACCTCGAGGCGCTGGCCGGTGCTGCCGCCGCCGCCCGGGGCGAGGGTCACGAGGGTTCCCTCGACCAGCTCCGCCCCTCCGGCCGGGAAGGCTCCGGCGCGGACCTTGGGGCCGGGCAGGTCGGCCAGCACGCCCACGGGCCGATCGCCGCTCACCGCCCGCACGAGCCGGATGAGGGCGAGCTGGTCCTCGGGGCGGCCGTGGGAGAAGCTCACCCGCGCCACGTCCATGCCGGCGTCGACGAGGGCGGCAACCGCGGCCGGCGAGCACGACGCCGGGCCGAGGGTGGCGACCACCTTGGTGCACCGCGCGTGCTCTGTCACTAGCCCGTGTTCCGGAGGCCGGCGGCGATCCCGTTCAAGGTGACGAGGAGGGCTCGGTGCAGCTGCGGGTCGCCGTCGTCGCCCTTCACCTGTGATCGCGCCCTCCCGAGCAGGGCCACCTGGAGCCCGTGCAGGGGCGCCAGGTACACCTCCCGGACCTCGAGCGAGCGGCGCAGCGCCGAGTGCTGCTCGAGCAGCCGGCGCTGCCCGGTGACAGCCAGCACCCCTTCCACGGTGGCGTCGTACTCGGCGCAGATGCGGTCGAACAGCGGGCGGTGGGCGGGGTCGGCCAGCTCCGCCACGTACCAGCCGGCCACGTCCATGCGGCTCTTGGCCAGGGTCATCTCGACGTTGGCGATGAAGGTGCGGAAGAAGTGCCACGAGCGGAACATCTCCTGCAGCAGCGGCCCGAAGCCGGCCTGGCGGGCGGCGGCCAGGCCGGCACCCACGCCGTACCAGCCGGGGACGATCTGGCGCGACTGGGTCCAGCCGAACACCCAGGGGATGGCCCGCAGTCCCTCCAGCCCCGCCGTGTGACCGGGGCGACGGGAGGGCCGCGAGCCGATGTTCAGGGCGGGTAGCTGGTCGACCGGCGTGGTGGCCAGGAAGTACTCGAACAGGCCGGGCTGGCCGATCAGGTCGACGTAAGCGGTGGCGGCGGCCGACGACGTCTGCTCCATGGCCTCGTCCCACCGCAGCAGGACGTCGGCGTCCACCGCGGGCCGGAGGTGCAGGGTCGACGCCTGCAGCACCGCCCCCAGGGCCATCTCGAGGTTCTGGCGGGCCAGCGCCGGCAGGAGGTACTTGTCGGAGATCACCTCGCCCTGCTCGGTGAGCTTCACCACGCCGTCGACCGCTCCCGGTGGCTGGGCGAGGATGGCGTCGTGGGTGGGGCCGCCCCCCCGGCCCACGGTGCCGCCCCGGCCGTAGAACAGCGCCAGGCGCACGCCGTGGACGGCGGCCACGTCCCGCAGCCGCCGCTGGGCCCGGTGCACCTCCCACTGCGAGGTGGTGACGCCGGCCTCCTTGTTGGAGTCGGAGTAGCCGAGCATCACCTCCTGCACGTCGCCGCGGGCGGCGACGAGGCGGCGGTAGGCGGGGTCGGACAGCAGGTCGTCGAGGATCTCCCCGGCGCGGCGCAGCTCGGCCACGCTCTCCAGCAGCGGCACCAGCCCGATGCGGGCCAGGCCGGCGTTGGCGTCGACCAGCCCGGTCTCCCGGGCCAGCACGGCGGCGGCCAGGACGTCGTCCGCCCCCTTCGTCATCGACACGATCCAGCTCGACACGGCGTCGTCGCCGAAGCGGTCGAGGGACTGGCGGACGGTGCGCATGACGTCGAGCACCTCCGCCGCCGCCCCGTCCAGGGCGCCGCTCGGCGCCACCAGCGGGCGGCGGCCGGCCAGCTCGCGAGCGAGGAG
>JALYMX010000292.1 GCA_030773495.1 Actinomycetota bacterium
CTTCCGGCCCTCGGCGCTCGGGTGGGCGGCGCGCGCCGGCGTCGCCCTGCTGCCCGCCGCCCTGGTGCTGTGGTTCCCGCTCACCCAGGACGGCACCGACGTCACCCGGTTCACCGAGGCGGTCACCTTCGCCGTCATCGGCCTGTCGCTCAACGTGCTGATCGGCTACGCCGGCCAGATCTCCCTCGGCCACCAGGCCTTCGTGGGCGTGGGCGCCTTCACCTCCGCCTACGTGGTGTCCGTCCAGCGCTCGCCGTTCGCCCTGGCCCTCCTGGCCGCCGTGGTCGTGGGCGGCCTCCAGGCCGCCGCCCTCGGTGCCGTGTCGCTGCGCATCCGCGGGCTGTACTTCGCCCTGGTCACCCTGTCCTACGGCGTGATGGCCGAGGCCACCCTGTTCAACATCGAATCCCTCACCGGCGGCCAGGCCGGCCAGCCGGCGCCCCTGCCGGCCGGCTTCGACACCCCGCACCGCTACTACTACCTGTGCCTGGCCCTGCTGGGCGCCGTGGTGTGGGTCGACGTCCGGATGATGCGCACCAAGGCGGGGCGCGCCCTCCTGGCGGTGCGGGAGAACCCGAGGGTGGCGGCCACTTTCGGCATCGACGTGCGCCTCTCCACCCTCCTCGCCTTCACCGTGTCGGGGGTGTTCGCCGCCCTGGGCGGGGCCCTGTACGCCCACAACAGCGGCTTCGTGGTGTCGGTGCCGTTCAACTTCCGCCTGGCCCTCGTGTTCCTCATCATGACGACGGTGGGCGGGCTGCGCAGCCGGGCCGGCGTGATCGTCGCCTCGGCCTTCTTCGCCCTCCTCGGGTACCTCATCGACCGCTCGGGCCTCGAGACGCTCGTCCTCGACGCCATCCCGGGCGCGCCCGACCTCACCAAGGAGGTGGCGCCGTTCGTCCTCGGCCCCGTGCTGTTGCTGCTCACCCTCACCGTCTTCCCGGGGGGCATCGGCCAGCTCCTGCGCCCCGTGCAGCGGTGGCTCGCCGGAGGGCGCTTCGACGCACCGGCGGTGGCCGTGGGTGAGCCGCCCGCGCCTGATGCCCGTGCTTGAGGTGCGCGGCTGCTCGGTGCGCTTCGGCGGCGTGCAGGCGGTGCAGGACGTGAGCCTGCGCGTCGGGGAGTGGGAGATCGTCGGGGTCATCGGGCCGAACGGCGCCGGCAAGACGACCACCTTCAACGTCGTCACCGGGTTCACCCGGCCCGACACCGGCTCGGTGTGGTTCGCCGGCCGCGACGTCACCCGGCTCGGCGTGCACGAGCGCGCCGCGCTGGGCATGGGCCGCACGTTCCAGAACCTGGGCCTGGTGAGGAGCGCCACCGTGCGCGAGAACCTGAAGGCGGCCCAGCACCTGCAGGCCGAGTACGCCGCCCTCGCCGGCATGCTCGGCGCCCCGCGCACCTTCGCCGTGGAGCGGGCCCTCGAGGAGCGGGCCGAGCGCCTGCTGGCGCTGCTCGGCCTGGAGGAGGTGAGCGACGCGCCGGTGGCCGCCCTGCCCTACGGCGTGCGCAAGCGGGTGGAGCTGGCCGCCGTGCTGGCCACGGACCCCGACGTGCTCCTGCTCGACGAGCCCTCGTCGGGGATGGGGCCGGAGGAGGCGTCCCAGCTCGGCCGCACGCTGTTGTCCCTCCGGCGGGACTTCGGCCTCACCATCGTGATGATCGAGCACCACGTGCCCCTCGTGGTGGGGGTGTGCGACTACGTGTACTGCCTCAACTTCGGCCGCCTGCTGGCCGAGGGCGGCCCCGACGAGGTGCGCCGCCACCCCGAGGTGGTGCGGGCCTACCTGGGCGAGGATCCCGACGAGTCACGGGCCGCTGGGAGGGCGTGACCGGTGGCGTTGCTGGAGGTCGACGGGCTGCGGGCCGGCTACGGGTTCCCCGTGCTCCTCGGCATCGAGCTGTGCGTCGACGAGGGCGAGACGGCGGTGCTGCTCGGGCTGAACGGCGCGGGGAAGACCACCACCGTCACCACCATCGCCGGCCTCCTGCGCCCCGAGGCCGGCTCCGTCCGCTTCGACGGCCGCGAGGTAGCCGGACGGTCGGCGCCCGAGCTGGTGGCCATGGGCATCGCCCTCTCGCCCGAGGGCCGGCGGGTGTTCCCGGGGCTGTCGGTGGCCGAGAACCTGCGCCTGGGGGCGTGGGTGCGCCGGCGCAGCGCCCGGCAGGTGGAGGCCCAGCGCGACGCCGTGTTCGGTTGGTTCCCCCGGCTGGCGGAGCGGGCCGGCCAGGACGCCGGCACGCTGTCGGGCGGCGAGCAGCAGATGCTGGCCATCGGGCGGGCCATGATGGCGTCGCCCCGCCTCCTCCTCGTCGACGAGGCGTCGCTCGGGCTGTCTCCCGCCCTGGCCCGCACGGTGTTCGAGGTGGTCGCCCGCATCAACGACGAGGGCACCACCGTGGTCATGGTGGAGCAGAACGTGGGGGTGTTGCCCTACGCCGACCGGGCGCTGATCATGGAGAAGGGCACGATCGTCTACCACGGGGTGGGCGAGGAGATCCGTGGGGTCGATCTGCGGGGTCGCTACCTGGGGGGCACGGCAGGCAACCGGGAGGCCGGGCGGTGAGGCGCAGGTGGGGGAGGCTGGGCGGGCGCCTGGGGATGGCCGTCGTGCTCGCCGGCGCCGTGGTGGTGTTCCTCGGGTGGAACGGGGCGGCCAGCTACGACCGGGTGCCGGCGCAGTTCCCGTACCTCATCTCGGGCGGCGTGGCCGGCCTCGGCCTCGTCGTCGTGGGTGCCGCCCTTCTCGTGATCGACGCCTCGCGCCGGGACCGGGCCGCCCTGCAGGCCAGCGTCGAGGACCTGCGCCGGGCGGTGGAGGACCTGGCCGCCGCCCAGGCGGCGCAGGCCCTGCACAAGGCGGAGGCGCCCGGCGACCCGAGGAGCGGCACGGTGGTCGCCGGCCGCTCCTCCTACCACCGTCCG
>JALYMX010000293.1 GCA_030773495.1 Actinomycetota bacterium
TCGGAGGTGGGCTTGGCCCGGCGTTCGGTTCGTGATCGCGTCGCGGGCGACCTCCGCCGGCCACGACCGCCTCCGGCTCGTCGCGCGTGGCTGATCAACTCCTCCAGCTGATCGTGGACCTGCTCGCTGTGCTCGGCGCACAAGTCGACCTCGTAGTCGCTCCCGTCGAAGCCGAAACTGATCGTCTCGACACCCTCGGTGTCGTCGTCGTGCAGGTCGCACGTCACGATCACTTGTACCTTCTGCGCCACGGACTGTTTCCTTCCGCCGATGGGGCTGTCAGTGGGGGGAAGGTAGTCGAGAATGGTTGGGGGCCGCGGCAGCGGGCTACGCGTTCGCGAGGACAGCGCAATCTCTGAGTGGAAAGCGCGTTCGGCGCGACATGGGAGTTGGGCCTCGCCGGAGATCCCTACGCGCCGTTAGGAGCGGACCCAGCGAAGGCCAAGCCGCGTTATTGAGCGAGTGTTATCCGGCGGCCCCGCACCGCATCTCGCCGGTTCCCGAGCGGGTCCGCCGTTCTTTCGTGGGGGTTCGCATGGCCCGTGGGCGGCGTCGTTATCGGGCGCCTCGCTCGGCGGGTTCTCCACTGCAGCGCAGGGCCTGTCGGCGGCGGCACGGGTGACGGACGCGTCATCGCGCCTTTCCGATCGGCGCTCACACTGTGCGGAATCGAGTAATTGTCGAGGCTGCAGAACAGAAATCTGCGCTGACGTTGTCGCGGCGGTCGCGGTCTCGGGACCTCGGCCCCCGGATTCCGATTCGGAACCTATATCGACGGCAGCTGGTCGCCGTCATCACCCACACGGCGGCCTCGAGCTCGTCGTGAACCGAGCGCGGTTCCCAGGTCACCCGCCACGCCAGCCAGCTCAAACAGCGCTCCGTGCGCAAGCGCCTGAAAGCTCTGGTGGTCTTCGTAGTAGCCGCCGGCGTGGATGAACGCCCGCCGCACGCCTCGTCGCCGTCCAGGTGGGCGTTCACCCGCCGGTGGTCCGCTGCATCCGCCGGATCTTCCGGGTAGAAGTAGTCGCCTCCACAGCGGCACCAAATCGCCGAGGCCGAGGCGCAGCGTTTCGACCGCACGGGGACCTGCCGCGACGACTTCGTCGAGGGCTCCGCGCCCGTCACCCTCGAGGCCCAGGAGCGCAGCCCCCGCGTGTCGGCCCTTCCGCCGCATGACAGGTCGACCTGGTCGCCCGTGTCGAGCACCCCGACGGAAACAGCTACGAGGTGGTTGCCGACAAGCCCATGGTCGACGACCCGCTGGGCCGCCACGGGACGTGGTGGGGTGTCGGCCTCCACCGCTGGCACCACGGCGACAGTGGGATCGGCACCGACTAGCTCCCGGCCCTGCGGTCGGAGGTCGCCGTCTTCGCCGTGGGGAAGGTGATCGCCGACGGCCAGGTGTTGGCCAACGGTGTGTCCGTCCATCTCATGACCATGACCGACGACGAGGACTTGCCCGGACGCTTGGAGCGCGACGTCGGCGACGAGGATACGGCTGTCGCCGGGCTGCCCGACGGCCACCTACGCGTGGTGTGGCAGGACTACGACGGCGGCGCGCCGGAGGGGGCGAAACGGGCTCGGAACGTCTTCGGGACCGGCGTGCTGCTCGCCCTGCTGGCGCTTGCCGTCCTGGCCGTGCGCCGGGAGGAGAACCGGGTGGCGGGCTGAACCGCACTCGGACCAGCGCCGACACCGACGCCGGCCACGGTGAGCCCCTGTCGACGCAAGACGGTCACCCGGAGCGGAGCACTTCCGAGAGTGCCGTCCGGCCGTCGCAGGCAGCTGAACGTGAGTACTGAATGCCGTGACGTCCCGAGGGCATGCCTCAGTCGAGCGAACGCAGGCTCCTATCAAGCCACGCCGGCCGTTCTGCTGTGCCCAGCGGCCGGCAGGACAACGGAGAAGCCCTCGAGGTCGAGACCAGCGAAGAAGCGAGCCAAGCCGCTGGGCACCTGCGTCATCACACTGAGGACGCGAAGAAAAGCGAGGCGGCTTTGAGGATGGTCGTTCGACCGCCGCAGCTCGCGCACCTCTCGCTCCAGCTCGGCGATGCGCTCGGCGTCGGTCGTCGAGGTCCTTGGGCGCCGTCCCGTGTCCACTCGGCCTGGTTGACCCACTGGCGCACCGACTCGGTCCCGATGCCGAGCTGCTTGGCCACCCTGGTCACCACGCCGAAGCGCTTGCCGCCGGCGGCCTCGATCGACTCGAAGACCATCCGCACGGCGCGCTCACGGAGCTCGTCGGGGTACTTCTGCGGCGGCCTCCGCCGCCCTGGGGTCTCTGCCATGCTCCATCCTCACTTCCAAGGGACGGAGCCTCCAAGAAACGCAGGCCGGTTCAGCTCTCGGCCGAGCAGGCCGACGCGGTGGCCCTGCTCGCCCTGGTGGCGGGCCAGGACGTCGAGCCCGGCGACGGGCCGGCGCAGTGGCGCATCGCCCAGCGCACCGCCCCCGACCGGGTCGTCTCCACCGTCGATCCCGAGTCGCGCCACGTGCACAAGACGGCCCACGCCTACCGGGACGGCTACAAGGCCCATGTGGCCACCGAGCCCGACACCGGCCTGGTCACCGACTGCGACCTCACGCCGGGCACCTCGTCGGATGCCACCGCCGCCCCGGGGCTGATCGACGACGAGCCGGCCGGCACCGAGGTCCTGGGCGACTCCGCCTACGGGACCGGAGCGCTGCGCGACCACCTGGAGCGCAACGAGATGACGGCCGTCATCAAGGCCCCAAGTCGTCGATGGTGAAGCCACCGGCGACCGCCGGGCGCAGCGGCGGTCGACCTCGACGACACCGCCCGCACCGTCACCTGCCCGGCCGGCGTGGTTCGTCGCCCTCAGCGCCGGCGGACGGGCGCGCTTCGCCGCCCACTGCCGGAC
>JALYMX010000294.1 GCA_030773495.1 Actinomycetota bacterium
GCACGGCGCTCCCGCCGCTGCGCGCCGGCCACCGGGTGGTGGAGGTCGACGTGCCCGACGCCGTCGGGCTGCTGGCGGCCGCCGGCGTCGGCGTCACGACCATGGGCCGGCCGCTGGCCGACGACCCCGGCTATGCCGCCTGGGCGGCGGCGGCCGGGGCCTTCGCGGCGTCGGTAGTCTCCGCCCGGTGAACCGCCTGGAGCGGCTGCTCAACCTGGTGGCGGCACTCCTCCACGCCGACCGCCCGCTGTCGCGCGCCGACATCCTCGAGCGGGTGCCGGGCTACGGCAGCGGGGAGTCGGCCCGGCGGGCGTTCGAGCGTGACAAGGAGGCGCTCCGGACCATGGGGATCCCCCTCGTCGTCGAGCCGGTGGCGGCGGCGCCGGGGGAGGCGGCCGACGGCTACCGGATCCCTCCCGAGCGGTACCGGCTGCCCGACCCCGGCCTCGCACCCGACGAGCTGGCCGCCCTCCACCTCGCGGTGTCCACCGTGCGGCTGGGCGCCGGCGGGGAGCCGGCGTCGGGACGGGCGGCGACGACCGCCATCTGGAAGCTCGGCGGCGCCACCGCCGGCCCCGAGCCGGGGAGCCCGGTCGCCGAGCTCCCCGGCAGCGAGCACCTGCCGGTGCTGTTCGGGGCGCTCGGGGAGCGGCGCCCGGTGCGGTTCGCCTACCGGGGCGAGGAGCGGGTGGTCGATCCGTACCGCCTGTCCTTCGCCGCCGGCCGTTGGTACCTCCTCGGCCGCGACCACCACCGGGGCGCCGAGCGCAACTTCCGCCTGGGTCGTCTGGAGTCGGCGCCCCAGCCGGGCGAGCCGGGCCGGTTCGAGCCACCGGGGCGGGTGGACGCCGGCGTCCCACCCCCCTGGCGGATGGGCGACGAGGACGAGGTCGAGGCGCTGCTCCTCGTCGACGCCACCCACGCCGAGTGGGCCGTGTCCCGGGCGGGGGCCGGGGCGGTGCGGGACCGCAGGGCGGACGGCTCGGTCGTCCTCGCCCTGGGGGTGACCAACCGGGAGGCGTTCCGGTCCTTCGTGCTGGGCTTCCTCGACCACGCCGAGGTGCTGGCGCCGGCCGAGCTCCGGGCCGACATGGTGGAGTGGCTGGCCGCCCTGGCCGGTAGGGACGACGGCCGGGGAGCGGCATGAGCCGGGCGGCGCCGGCCGACGAGCGTCTGCGCCGGCTGCTGGCCCTGGTGCCGTGGGTGGCCGGCCAGGATGGGCCCCGGATCGAGGAGGTGTGCTCGCGCTTCGGCTGCACCGAGGACGAGCTGCTGGCCGACCTCGGGCTCCTGTTCCTCTCGGGCGTCCATCCCTTCACGCCCGACACCCTGGTCGACGTGGTCGTGGAGGAGGGGCGGGTGTGGATCCGCTTCGCCGACTGGTTCGCCCGCCCGCTGCGCCTGACGCCCGCCGAGGGGCTGGCGCTGGTGGCGGCCGGCGCCGCCCTGCTGGCCGTGCCGGGCACCGATCCCGAGGGGCCGCTGGCCCGCGCCCTGGCCAAGGTGGCCGCCGTGCTGGGCGTGGATCCCGACGAGGCGGTCGGCGTGGAGCTCGGAGCGGCGCCTCCCGAGGTGCTGGCCACCGTGCAGGAGGCATCGAGCGCGGCGCGCCGGGTGGAGATCGAGTACTACTCGTTCGGGCGCGACGCGTGGACACGGCGGGTGATCGAGCCGCACCAGGTCTACAACGCCGCCGGGCAGTGGTACGTGGCGGCCTGGTGCGACCAGGCGGCGGGCGACCGGATCTTCCGGGTCGACCGGATGCGCTCGGCGAGGGCGCTGCAGGAGGCCTTCGAGCGGCGGCCGGCGCCGCCCGCCGCCCCGTCGCTCTACTCGCCCCGGCCCGACGATCCCGTCGTGGTCCTCGAGCTGCCGGCGGCCGCCGCATGGGTCGCTGAGCAGTACCCCAACGAGGGGGTGGAGGCGCTGGAGGGCGGCGGCCTGCGGGTACGGCTGCGGGTGAGCGAGCGGGCGTGGCTGGAGCGACTGCTCCTTCGCCTCGGTCCGACGGCGCGCGTGGTGGAAGGCGATGCGGGGGTGGCGCGGCGGGCGGCTGGTCGGGTGGCGGCCCGGTACGCGGCTAGCGTGGGGACGCGGTGACCTCTCGGCGAGAACCTCGAGCGGGCCGGCCGCACCCCCGTTCCAGCCGGGCGAGGCGCCGCGCTCGTCATCGCTCCCGCCTCGTCGAGCGCCCGCTCGTCCCCGGGCCCGAACCCGTCGACCTGGGCTCGCCGGCCGACCCGCCGCCGGTGACGGTGGAGGCACCGAGCCCCGCCGAGGCGCTCCCGCCGGCCCCCCTCGCGCCGCCCCCCCTCCGGCCACCGCCCGGCGAACGTGTCGGTGCACGAGTCGGCGGGTGGGCCACCGAGCCGGTCGCCGACCTCACCGTCGAGCGGCGGTCGGTCACCACCCTGGCCGACCCCGACCCCGAGCCGGCCCTCGACATCGAGGACCTCCAAGTGCGGGCCGACGACGTTCTCCCCGGCCACGCGTCACGCAGCTCGCTGCGCAACGGCGTGGAGTGGGTCGTCATCATCGGCGCCGCCCTCCTCGCCGCGCTGCTCATCAAGACCTTCCTGCTCCAGGCCTTCTACATCCCGTCGCCATCCATGGTCCCCACGCTGCACGTCGACGACCGTGTGCTGGTGAACAAGCTGAGCTACCGGCTGCACGACGTCCACCGGGGCGACGTGGTCGTGTTCGAGCGCCCGCCGAACGACGCCGGCGTCATCCGGGACCTCATCAAACGGGTGGTCGGTCTCCCCGGCGAGACCGTCGAGGGGCGCGACGGTGGCGTGTACGTGAACGGCCGCCGGCTGGCCGAGCCCTACCTGCCCGAGGGGACGATCACCAGCACCTTCGGGCCGCAGCGCATCCCACCCGGGCGGGTGTGGGTGATGGGGGACAACCGCTCCAACTCCAGCGACAGCCGGGTGTTCGGCCCGGTCCCCGAGTCGCGCATCGTGGGGCGGGCGTTCGTGCGGGTGTGGCCGCTCAGCGCCTTCGGACCCCTGTAGTCACGGGCACGACTCAGCGTCGCAGGTGGGCGATGGCGTCCACCATGCGGTCCACGTGGTCGGAGTACACGCCGTCCACGCCCATTCCCAGGACGGCGGCCAGGACGCGCTCGTGCTGGCAGTCCCACGCCAGCGCCAGGCGCTCGAAGCGATGGAACAACGTGGTGAGCCCGCCCGACCAATCGCTGTGGTGCAGGTTCACGGCGTCGATGCCGGCGTCGGCCAGCGCCGCCGCCCGCCGCTCGGGGCCCTCCTTCAGACGGGAACGGCGCGTCGAGTCGACCAGGCGGACGTCGTCCGACAGGCCCCGCCACTCGGCGAGCTGCTGCCACGTCGGCGAGCACAGCCACAGCCTCCCCACTGCCTGGTGCGTACGAGCCGTCGCCACCACGACCTCGGCGGCGGCCGGGTCGTTCACGTCGAGGGAGAGCTCGAACCCGGTGCCGCACCCGTCGTAGAGCTCGTCGAGGCTCGGGATGGACGCCGGCAGGGTCCGGCGGGGGAGGTCGCTCACTCGCCGGCGCCGGAGGCCGGAGCGCACCACGCCGTCGTGGTCCAGCACCGGGACCTTGTCGGCGGTGAGCCACACGTCGCTCTCGAGCCCGGTGGCACCGAGGCGCAGGGCGAGGCGGAAGGCGTCGAGGGTGTTCTCGGGGGCGTGGGCGCGCGCTCCCCGGTGGGCGAAGGCGACCGGTGGTCGGAGCAGCGACTCCACCGGGACACGCTACGAGACGCGCCCGGCGCCCTCTCGCTGCTTGGGAAGGGTGAACGTGAAGCGGCTGCCCACGCCGAGGCGGCTCTCGCACCAGATGCGGCCCCCGAGGGCCTCCACCACCCGGCGGCAGATGTAGAGGCCGATCCCGACGCCGCCGTTGGCGCGGGTCGACGTGCCGTCGAGCTGGCGGAACCGTTCGAACAGGCGGGGCACGTCGCCCGAGTAGATGCCCGGCCCCGAGTCGGAGACGGAGATCTCCACCACGTCGCCCCGGTCGGCGAGCTCGAGCACCACCTCGCCGTCGGAGTACTTGAGGGCGTTGTCGAGCAGGTGGTGCAGGACCTGGTCGAGCTTGGCCACGTCGACCGCCGCGGTGACCGGCCCGTCGGGGCGGTGGACGACGACTCTCGGCCCCGCCCGCTGGTCGAGCAGCGTCGCGAGATCGTTGAGCTCCAGGGTGAGCGGTGTCCGGTGCTGCTCGATGGCCGAGACGAACAACAGGTCCTCGATGAGCCGCTCCAGCCGGGCCACGTTCGTCTCCACGGCGTGCAGCGCCTGGGCCCGACGCTCGGGCGAGAGATCGTCCCCGCGCCGGACCAGGGTGTTGAGGTACCCCTTCACGACGGTGAGCGGCGTGCGCAGCTCGTGGCCGATGACGGCTACGAAGTCGGACTTGAGGGCGTCGGCCTGGCGCACGGTCGTGAGGTCGTCGAGCACGAGGATGCGCCCGGTGACCCGGCCGTCGCCGCTACGGGTGCGCCGCACGGTCGCCCGGTAGACCCGCGGCTCGTCGGCCCCCACCACCACCTCGCCACCGGCCTCACGGCCGGCCGTCAGCATCCCCTCCAGGGCGGCGTGGCCGAGGCGCCCGGCGACCGGCTGGCCCCGCTCGAGGGCTCCGGCCAGGCGAAATGCCTCGGCGGCAGCCCCGTTGACCTCCACCAGCCGTCCCTGCTCGTCCACCACGACCACCGGGTGGGCCATGGAGTGGACCATCGAGGTGAGCTGCTCCTCGTGGTCGGCCAGCGACCGGTGCAGCTGGGCCGAGCGCACGCACACGGCCACGTGACGGGCGAAGCTGTCCAGCAGCGACGTGCGGGCGGCGTCGGGGAGCGCGCCCAGGAGCAGGACGACCTGGCCGAGGCGCTGGCCGGCGGCCGACAGCGGCAGGCACGCCGCCACCTCGCCACCGGCGGCGAGCTGGGCGACGACGGGGTGGGCCGCCGTGGCCACGGCGAGTCGTTCGGCGGAGAGGAAGGCACGGAAGTCGGCGAGGCGCGAGGCGGCCAGTAGCCGCTCGGCCTCCATGCCCCGGTGGTGGACGACCCGCAACGCCCCGTCCACGTGCAGGGCGCACAGCCCGGCCCGTGCGCCGAAGACGGTGTGGGCGGCGTCGAGGGCGCGCCGCAGGACGGCCGCGGTGTCGACGTCGGCACCGATGTCCGACAGGGCCTGGAGCAGCCCGGGAAGGGCGTCGGGGGTGGGAGCCACGTACCGGTCGACGACGAGGGCGGCGGCCGACGCCACCAGGGGCAGGGGGGCGGGGTCGAGGCGCTGGAGCGTGCCGGTGACCACGAGGGCGCCGACCACCCGTGTGCCGGCCCGCAGCGGCTCGGCGGCGACGGTGAGGCCGCTGTCGGGATCCCGCCGGCGCAGTGCGCGGCCGACGGCCATCGTGGCTCGGCCCGCCTCCACGGCGACGGCCGACATCGTCCCGCTGGTGGCCACCGTCGCCGGGTCCCCTCCCACGGCCCGGAGGACTGCGCCGCCGGTGGCGCCCGTGGCCACCACGGCGCCGGCGAGGATGTCACGGGCCAGGCGGCCGGCGTCGGACCCCGCCGCCAGGCCCGACAGCACGGACTGCACGAGGTCGAGGTGACGGTCGCCCACGGCCGTCTATCGGCGCGACGCGAGGTCCTCTTGACGGCGGTTTTGCGCCGTGTCGCCAGGGAAGTCGGGAGTTTTCCCGTCACGCTCCCCGTTGCTCGGCCGTCCTAGTCACCGAGGGCCGGCGGACCGCCGGACAGTCCCCCTCAAGTCGCCCGAAGGAGGAGCCGATGGACCCGCAAGGGAACCGACGGGAGGCGACGATGGCGACGATCCGGGCGACGTGCCCGACCTGCGGTGACGTGGAGCTCACGACGGGCGACGTCCGGGTGATGGTGTGCTCCACCACCAACGACAGCTCCTACGCCTTCACCTGCCCGTCGTGCCGGGTGGCCGTGACGAAGGCGGCCGACCGCCGGGTCGTCGACGTGCTGGTGGCCTCCGGGGTGGCGTTGTCGGTGTGGCGGCTGCCCGCCGAGCTCGACGAGCCCCACGCTGGCCCGCCGATCTCGTACGACGACCTGCTGGAGTTCCACTTCCAGCTCCAGGGCGACGACTGGGAGCAGGCGCTCTTCGCCGCCGGCTCCGGCGTGCTCGAGGGAGCCGGGCCGCAGGACCAGCAGTGATCGTCCTCGCCGTCCTGCTCGCCGTGGTGGTCGTGATCGGCGCCGCCGTGGTGGGCCTGGCCGCCACCCGCGCCGCCGCCGAGGTCAACGAGCTGCACCGCGAGATCGAGCGCCTCGGTCACCTGCGGCCGGCGCTGGTCGACGTCCGCCACGCTGGCGCCGAGCTGCGCGCCACCCTGTTGCGCCTCCACCGCTGACCGCCGCCCCTCAGCCCGCCGTCTGGTGCGGTGACGGCCGGCGCCGGCGCCCCCGGTTCTAGACTCGCCGCGTGGGGAGCATCGGGCCGGCCGAGATCCTGGTCGTGCTGGTCGTGGCCCTGATCGTGCTCGGGCCCAACCGCCTGCCCGACGCGGCGCGCTCGGTGGGCCGGGCGGTGAGCGAGCTTCGCCGGATGACCGCCGGCGTCCAGGCCGACATGCGCGACGCCTTCGCCGAGCCGCCCCCCTCGTACCCCAAGCCGCCGCCGACCACC
>JALYMX010000295.1 GCA_030773495.1 Actinomycetota bacterium
CCGGATCACGGAATATGCAAGCCGGTCAAGGCTCTTGCGATGATCAGCCGCTGGATCTCGGAGGTGCCCTCGAAGATCGTGTAGATCTTCGAATCTCGGTGCCAGCGCTCGACGGGCTCGTCCCGCACGTAGCCGTAGGCGCCGAGGATCTGGATCGCCTCCTCCGTCACCTTCACCGCCGCCTCGCCGGCGAACAGCTTCGACATCGATCCCTCGCCCGAGGTGAACCCCTGCCTGGTGCGGGACAGCCACGCCGCCCGCCATACCAGCAGGCGCGAGGCGTCGACCAGCGTCTTCATGTCGGCCAGCTTGAAGGCAATGCCCTGGTTCTCCACGATGGCCCGACCGAACTGGCGCCGGTTCTTGGCGTAGGCCAAGGCGTGCTCGTACGCCGCCCTGGCGATGCCCACAGCCTGGGCGCCCACCGCCGGCCGCGACGCCTCGATGGTGGCCAGCGCGGCCTGGCGGCGGCCGCTGCTCCCGCCGTCGCGGCCCCGAGCGAGACGCTCGTCGAGGGCCTCCTTGCCGCCCAGCAGGCAGGCGCCGGGGATCCGGCAGTTGTCGAGCACCACCTCGGCCGTGTGCGAGGCGCGGATTCCCATCTTCCTGAACTTCTGCCCCTGGGCCAATCCGGGGGTACCGGGGGGGATCACGAAGCTGGCCTGCCCCCGGCTACCCAGCTCGGGCGCCACCGCGGCGACCACCACGTGCACCGCGGCGATGCCACCGTTCGTGATCCAGGTCTTGACCCCGTCGAGCACCCACTCGTCGCCGACCTGGTCGTACACGGCACGGGTGCGCAGCGAGCTCACGTCGGAGCCGGCGTCGGGCTCGGAGACGGCGAAGGCGGCTACGACGGCGCGACCGTGCTCGTCGCGGAAGCAGCGGGGCAGCCACTCGGCCACCTGCGCCGGCGTCCCCGCCCGCAGGATGGCAGCCACGGCGAGCGTCGACCCGAACACCGCCAGGGCGATGCCGGCGTCGCCCCACGCCATCTCCTCCATGAAGATCGGGACGGACAGGCCGGTGGGGTCGGCGAAGGTCTCGTTGAGGAACTCGAGGGAATAGAGCCCCACTGCGGCGGCCTCCTCGATCACCGGCCAGGGCGTCTCCTCGCGCTCGTCCCATTCGGCGGCGACCGGCCGCACCACGCGCTCGGCGAACTCGTGCACCCACGCCTGGAGCTGGAGCTGTTCGTCATTCAGCTCGAGCGAGAAGTCCGCCATTGCCTACAGTCCACCATGCGCGCCGCGGCGATCACCGGCGACGGCCACCTCGCCCTCGTCGACAAGCCCGAGCCCGTCCCGGGCCCCGACGAGGTCGTGCTCGCCGTCGAGCGCTGCGGCGTGTGCGGCAGCGACCTCCACGCCCGAGCCGGAGGGCTGCTCCCCGCCGGTGCCGTGCTCGGCCACGAGATCGCCGGCACCGTCGTGGCACGGGGCCCGGCGGTGGGAGCCCCGGGCGAGGGGGACCGGGTCGCCGTGCTGCCAGCCCGCCGCTGCGGCGTGTGCGCCGCCTGTCGCTCCGGCCGCGACAACCTGTGCCCCGCCCAGCTCACCACGGCCATCGGCCTGGGCATGCACGACGGCGGCTACGCCGAGCGCGTCGTGGTGCCGGCGTCGTCGTGCCACCCGCTCCCCTCCACCGTGACGCCCGACCAGGGGGCGATGGTCGAGCCGTACGCGGTGGGACTTCACGCCGTGGCGCGCAGCCGGGTGGCCCACGATCCGTCCTCGCCCGTCGGCGTCGTCGGCGCCGGGTCGGTGGGCCTCATGTGCGTGGCTGCCCTGAAGCGAGCAGGCGTGACCAGCGTCGGGGTGGCGGAGCCGCGTCCTCGCCGAGCGGCGGCCGCCGCCGCCCTCGGGGCCATCGTGGTGGACCGGGCGACGGCCCTGGTCGGCGCGCTCGGCGCGCCCCCGCACGTCGCCTTCGACACCACGGGCGATCCCGCCGCTCCCGCCGCCTGCCTCGAAGTCGTCGCCCCCGGTGGCCAGGTCGTGCTGCTCGGTGTCGTGGGCCCGGGCGTCCAGGTCTCCCTCCCCGGGCTGCTGTGGGTCGTGAAGGAGGTCGACGTCACACCATCGATCGCCTACACGACCGAGGAGTTCGCCGAGGCGGTGGTCGCCGTGGCCGACGGCGCGGTGGACGGTGTCGACCACGAGGTCCGGCCGCTGGGCGACGCCGACCGGGCGCTCGACGACTTGAGCCGGCGTGACGGACCCGTAAAGGTGCTGCTGGCGCCCGACATGTGACGTTGTGCGCGGCTCGAGCCCGCACCACCGTGGGGGGAGTGTCAGGAATCGCGCAGAAGGTGCACCTTCGCCGGTTTGATTTCCGGCGAGACCCGGTACCCTGCATGTAGGCGCCAGTTGGGCGACTGGGGCCGTCGGGCGAGGGATGCGAATGCGCCAGCGAAGCCAAGCAGGACGAGCCGCACGGGCGGCCGACGCCGAGCTCGCCCAGCGTGCCGGCGCCGGCGACCTCGACGCCTTCGAGGCGCTGTACCGGCGCCACGTCGATGCCGCGTGGCGCGTGGCCCTGGCCGTGGCCGGGAACCCCCACGACGCCGCCGACGCCGTAAGCGACGCCTTCACGCGGGTGTTCCAGTCGTTCCCCGGGCGCCTCCACGACGCCCAGTGCTTCCTGCCCTACCTGCTCGCCTCCGTCCGCAACTGCGCCATCGACGTCCTGCGTCGTGGTGGGCGCAGTCGCGCCACGGACGCCAGCGAGCAGCTCGACGAGCCCGCCCTCGGTCCCGAGCCCTCGGAGTCGGTGGTCGCCGGCGTCGAGTCGGCCCTCGTGGCCCGCGCCTTCTCGAGCCTGCCCGAGCGTTGGCGGTCGGTGCTGTGGCTGACCGAGGTGGAGGGCATCCCGGCGCGGGAGGTGGCCGGCATGCTCGGCGTCTCGCCCAACGGGGTGGCCCAGCTCGCCGTCCGGGCCCGGGCCGGCCTCCGCCAGCGGTTCCTGCAGGCCCATCTGGGCGACGGCGACGTGCGCCACTCCTGCCGCTCCACCGTCGACCACCTAGGGGCCTACGTGGCCGGCGGGCTGGCGCCGCGGGACATCGCGAAGGTCGACCAGCACCTGGCCGGGGGCGGGGCGTGCCGCTCGAGGCGAGCCGAGCTCGAGGACCTGGCACCCAGCCTCCGCCGCGCCGTGCTGCCGC
>JALYMX010000296.1 GCA_030773495.1 Actinomycetota bacterium
GCCGGGCGATGACGCAGGACAGCGGTCAGCGGGCGCCGGTGCGCCGTCGGCGGCTTCGGGCGCGCCGCCGCGCTTGTCGATGAGCGCCTGCAGTCCGTAGGCGAAGCTGCGGGGCACGGCCTGGAGCAGGCCGGCGAACTGCGTCAGCGGGGCGGCCAAGGCGCCGGCCACCCGGGCGAGGAGCACCTCGCGGGGCGGCAGGTCGGCGAGGGCGGCGGCGTCGGTGGGCGACAGCACGGTGGAACCGAGCAGGCCCCCCTTGACGACCAGGTTCGGGTTGGCCCGGGAGAAGTCGCGCAGCGCCTTGGCCACGGTGACGGCGTCGCCATCGACGAAGGCGATGGCCGTCGGGCCCTCGAGCATGGAGGTCAGGTCCTCGAGCCCGAGGTCGCGGGCGGCGAAGCGGACCAGCGTGTTCTTGTAGATCTTGTAGCTGCCACCGGCCTCGCCGAGGGAGCGACGCAGCGCGGCCAGCTGCTTCATGGTGAGGCCCCGGTACTCGGTGAGGATGGCGGCGTTGGCCGCGCCGAGGCGCTCGCGCACCTCGTCGACCACGGCGACCTTCTCCGGTCTCGGGTTGTCCAACCGCTCCACCTCCTGCAACGGCGAAGGGGAGCCGGCGCACGCCGAACACCCCTACGGTCAGGAGGTTCGCCTCGTCTGGCGGGCGCTCGGCCCATTACGCGCCGGGAGGCGCACCGGAGGTCTGCGGCGACGGTCTTCGCTCGGGGGCTGAGGGTACTACGACGCCACGCCCTCGGCGAGGTCGTCGTCGGTGATGCGCAGCCGGTTGGGGTCGACCTTCACGCCGGGGCCCATGCTCGACGCCAGCGTCACCGAACGCACGTAGCGCCCCTTGGCCGCCGCCGGCTTCGCCCGCTGCAGCTCGTCGACCACGCCTCGGAAGTTCTCGAGCAGGGCACGCGGGGGGAACGAGGCCTTGCCGATGGGCACGTGCACGTTGCCGAACTTGTCGGTGCGGTACTCCACGCGCCCGCCCTTGAACTCGGTGACGGCCCGTCCCACGTCGGTGGTGACCGTGCCCGTCTTCGGGTTGGGCATCAGGCCCCGGGGGCCGAGGATGCGCCCGAGGCGGCCCACCTGGCCCATGAGGTCGGGCGTGGCGATCGCCACGTCGAAGTCCAAGAACCCGCCCTGCACGCGCTGGACCAGGTCGTCGGCTCCCACCACGTCGGCGCCGGCCGCCCGGGCCTGCTCGGCCGCCGCGCCGGCGGCGAACACGGCGACCCGCACGTCCTTGCCGGTGCCCGCGGGCAGCGACACCGTGCCCCGTACGATCTGGTCGGCCCGGCGGGGGTCGACGCCCAGCCGCACGGCGAGCTCCACGGTCTCGTCGAACTTGGCCCGGGGCAGGCTCTTCACCAGGTCCACGGCGGCCGCGGGCGAATGGAGCGCCTGGCGATCGTAGCGCCGGGCGGCGTCGGCGTACCTCTTGCCTTTCGTCGGCATGTGTGCCTCCCTCTCTTGGTCGTAGACGGCGGCCGGAGGGCGAGGTCGTCCCTCCCGGCCGTGCTGCTCACGCGACGCTGATCCCCATGGACCGCGCCGTCCCGGCCACCTGCCGCTTGGCGGCGTCGAGGTCGTTGGCGTTGAGGTCGGGCATCTTGGTCTGGGCGATCTCGGTGAGCTGGGCGTCGCTGATGGTTCCGGCGTTGGCCTTGCCGGGGTTCACGGAGCCCTTGTCGATGCCCGCCGCCTGGCGCAGCAGCACCGGCGTGGGGGGCGTCTTCAGGACGAAGGTGAAGGACCGGTCCTCGAAGACGGTGATCTCGACGGGGATGACGGTGCCCCGCTGCGCCTCGGTGGCGGCGTTGTACTGCTTGCAGAACTCAGGCGTGGAGACGCCGTGCGGTCCGAGCGCGGTGCCGACAGGGGGCGCCGGCGTGGCGGCGCCGGCGGGCAGCTGGATCTTGACGATGGTGGCGACGCGCTTCTTCCCCATGACGGTGGTCCTCTTTCCCTCGACGGCCGCGTGTCAGAGCTTGGCGACCTGGCTGAACTCGAGCTCGACCGGGGTCTCCCGCCCGAAGATGTTGACGAGCACCTTCAGCTTGAGCTGGTCCTCGTTGATCTCGGCGATCTGCCCCGAGAAGTCGGCGAAGGGCCCCTCGCGGACCCGCACCGACTCGCCCACCTCGAACCCGATGTGCGGGCGGGTCTTCTTGGCCGCCTCGGGGCCGTCGGGCTTGACCCCGAGGAACGTCTCCACGTCCTTGCGCGACAGCGGCACTGGCTTCGAGCCGTGGCCCACGAACCCGGTGACGCCGGGGGTGTTCCGCACGACGTACCACGAGTCGTCGTCGAGCTCGCACCGCACCAGCAGGTACCCGGGGAAGACCTTCTTCTGGACGACGACCTTCTTGCCGCCCTTGAACTCGATCACGTCCTCGACGGGGATGACGACCTCGTAGATCCGCTCCTCCATGTTCATCGAGGAGATGCGGCTCTGGAGGTTCGACTTCACCTTGTTCTCGTAGCCGGCGTAGGTGTGGACGACGAACCACTGGCCGGGTCGGTCGTACGGGCTCTCGACGGGTGCCGCCTCTTCGCCGGCGTCGTCGAGCAGCGTCTCGACCGGGACGGCGTCCTCCGACGGCTCCGGCTCCTCGGCGTTCATCAGGTCGGTCATGTCTTGAACAGGAAGAGGATGCTCTTGGCGAAGGCCAGGTCGAGCACGAAGATCAAGGTGATCAGCAGGATCAGCGTGACCAGCACGATGGTGGAGTAGTTGACGACCTCGGCCCGGGTGGGCCACGCCACCTTGCGCAGCTCGCCGCGGACGTCCCGCAGGAACTCGGCGGGCGAGGTGCGCTCCTTGGTGGGAGCGGGGGCCCGGCGGGGCTGGGGCGCGCGCCGGGGCGCCGACTCGGGGAGGCCGTCGGCGCCGACCTGGCCCTGGCGCTGCAGCATGCGCTTCATCTGTCGGTTCATGGCGACCTCGGGGACGGGCGACGGCGAGCAGGGCAGGAGGGACTCGAACCCCCAACCGCCGGTTTTGGAGACCGGTGCTCTGCCAGTTGAGCTACTGCCCTAGGGGGCTCTCCCGCGCAGGATAGCACCGCACCCTTCGAGCACGTCCGGGCGACGGGAGACACGGCGCCGGGCGGGGATGGGGACCCCGCCTCGGGGAGGAGGCCGGGGTTGGGGCCCCGGCCGGGAAATCGAACTCAGCCGGCCAGGCGCATCTTGCGCCGGCCCCGGTTGGCCAGGACGATGGC
>JALYMX010000297.1 GCA_030773495.1 Actinomycetota bacterium
CCGCGATGGCGGCGGCCACGGCGCCGGCCGGCGCCACCACGCGCAACAGGGTGAGGCTGACGGGGTGGGGGACGAGGGTGGCGCCCACCACGGCCGCCCACGCCGCCCACAGCCCGACGGAGGCCACGAGCTGGAGCGGCCGGCTGCGCTCGCCGAGGGCGTCGGCGAAGGCAGGACCCGCGGTGAAGGGCAGCACCCCCCACGCCACCCGGACCGCCCACGGGACGACGCGCTGGAGGTCCATGACGAGGCCCGAACTCTGGCAGAGCCCGGCGGTGGGCGACAATCTGGCGATGGCTGCCATGACTGCGACGGCGATCGGCATCGAGGACCGCCCGTGACGTGCTCGGCCGACCCGGCCGGGCGGGCCGAGGAGCTGCGGGCGCTGATCGCCCACCACGACGTGCGCTACCACCAGCTCGACGAGCCCGAGATCAGCGACGCCGACTACGACGCCCTGGTGCGGGAGCTGGCGGCGGTCGAGGAGGCCCACCCGGACCTGCGCACGCCGGCATCGCCTACGCAAAAGGTGGGCGCCGCGCCCTCGGCGCTGTTCGCCCCCGTCGAGCACCGCGCGCCCATGATGTCGCTGGACAACGCCACGTCGCTCGACGAGCTGCTGGCCTGGGGCAAGCGCATGGAGCGGTTCATCTCGGGCGACGTGGACTACGTGTGCGAGCTGAAGATCGACGGCGTCGCCATCTCCCTGCTCTACGAGGACGGGCGCTACGCGCGGGCGGCCACCAGAGGCGACGGGCGGGTGGGCGAGGACGTCACCGCCAACGTGGCGACCATCGCCGACGTCCCCGAGCGGCTGGCCGTCGACGCCCCGCCCCGCGTGCTGGAGGTGCGGGGTGAGGTCTACATGCCCACCTCGGCGTTCGAGGAGCTGAACAAGCGCCAGGCCGAGGAGGGGGGCCGGCTGTTCGCCAACCCCCGCAACGCCGGCGCCGGGTCGCTGCGCCAGAAGGACGCTCGCGTCACCGCCGGCCGCCGCCTCGGGTTCTGGGCCTACCAGGTGGGGCACGTGGAGGGCGGCCCCTCGTTCACCCGCCATTCCGAGACCCTGCGGCACCTCGGCGACGCCGGCTTCCCCGTGAACCCGGCGATCGCCGTGCTCGGGAGCCTCGACGAGGTCCACGCCTTCTGCCGGCGGTGGCAGGAGCACCGCCACGACGTGGACTACGAGATCGACGGCGTCGTGGTGAAGGTGGACGACCTGGCCCAGCGGCTCGAGCTGGGGTCGACGTCCAAGGCGCCGCGGTGGGCCATCGCCTACAAGTTCCCCCCCGAGGAGCGCACCACGAGGCTCAACGACATCATGGTGTCCATCGGGCCCTCCGGGCGGGCCACCCCGTTCGCCGTGCTCGAGCCGGTGTTCGTCGGCGGCTCCACCGTGGGCGTGGCCACCCTGCACAACGAGGACCAGGTGCGGGCCAAGGACGTGCGGGTGGGTGACACCGTGGTGGTGCGCAAGGCGGGCGACGTCATTCCCGAGGTGGTGGGGCCCGTCCTGTCCCTGCGGCCGCCGGGACTGCCGGAGTGGCGGTTCCCTCCGAGCTGCCCGAGCTGCGGCGAGCCGCTCGTGCGCGCCGAGGGGGCCAGTGACACGTTCTGCACCAACGTCGACTGCCCGGCCCAGCGGGCACGGCGCATCGAGCACTTCGCCTCGCGGGGGGCCATGGACATCGCCGGCCTGGGCGAGCGCACCGTACGGCTGTTCCTCGAGCACGGGCTGGTCTCCGACGCCGCCGACGTCTACACGCTCGACTTCGACCGCGTGCGGGCCCTAGAGCGCTTCGGCGAGGTGTCGGTGGGCAACCTCGAGCAGGCCATCGAGGCGTCCAAGCAGCGGCCGCTGGCCAACCTCCTGGTCGCTCTCGCCATCCCCCACGTCGGCGGCACCGGCGCCCGGGTGCTGGCCGGCGCCCTCGGCCACCTCGACCGCATCGTGTCGGCGTCGGTCGACGAGCTGGCCGCCGTGGAGGGCGTGGGCCCGGTGATCGCCGAGAGCGTCCAGCAGTTCTTCGCCTCGGAGCGCAACCGCGCCATGGTGGACAAGCTGCGGGCCGCCGGGGTGAACTTCGCCGGCCCCGGCGCGCCCGACGTGGCCCAGACGCTGGCCGGCATGTCGGTGGTGATCACCGGCACGCTGGAGCGCTGGCCCCGGGAGGCGGCCGAGGAGGCCGTGAAGGCCCGGGGCGGCAAGGCGCCGGGGAGCGTGTCGAAGAAGACCACGGCCGTGGTGGTCGGGGAGGCGCCGGGAGCGGCCAAGCTGGGCCGGGCCGCCGAGCTCGGCGTCCCCGTGATCGACGAGGACGCCTTCGAGCGCCTCCTCGAGACCGGCCGCCTCGAGTGACCCGGAGCGTCTGGAGTACATAGCGGGCCGAAAACGCCCGCCATGTACTCCAGAGCGCAACGAGGGCGCCGCTACGACACGTTGAAGCACCAGCGGTAGCTCCCCGGCTCCGCCGCCGGGTCCGTCACCAGCTGGAAGGTCACCGCGGCGCACGTCCTCCCCGGGGGCAGCATCTCGATCTGGCGGCCGGCGCCGGGCGTGAACGAGAACCGGTTCAGGCCCTCGATCACGTTCAGGTCGTCGGGCGGGATGGGCGTCCCGTTCACGCTGAGCGTGCCGCGGTAGGCCGGCTCCAGCTCCACGAAGATCTCCGTCTGGCGCAGTTGGAGCGTGCCGGGGAGGGGCGACACGGTGCGGACGGCCTGGGGGCGCAGCCGGGGGTTGGGCGCATCGTCGTGCAGCGAGAAGCCGACGTAGAAGCCGGCGGCGGCCACCGCCAACAGCACTGACGTCACGATGCGGCGCAACGTGAACAGGCGGGGAGCGCGGGCGGGAGCGGTCACCACGCCACCATTCTCGCTGATCCCGTCCCCAGTTCGGCACGGCCGAGCCGCTAGCCTCGCAGCGTGGCCACGTCGCGCATGGCCGACCACGTCGGGCGCGTCCTCGGAGGACGGTACCGCCTCCTCGGCCCCATCGGCACGGGGGCGTCGGCCCACGTCTTCCTCGCCGACGACGTCACCCTGCGCCGGCGCGTGGCGGTGAAGGTGCTGCACCCGGCGTTGGCCGAGGACGAGTCGTTCCTCCGTCGCTTCCGCGCCGAGGCCCAGCAGGCGGCCGCCCTCACCCACCCCAACGTGATGCGCGTGTTCGACTGGGGAGAGTCGGGCGACGGGCCCTACCTGGTGCTCGAGCACCTGGGCGGCGGCAGCCTGCGCGACCTGCTCGACGCCGGCCACCTGCTCTCGCCGTCCCAGGCCCTCGTGGTGGGGCTCGAGGCGGCGCGCGCCCTCGACTACGCCCACCGGCGGGGCCTCGCCCACCGCGACGTGAAGCCGGCCAACCTGGTGTTCGACGAGGAGGGCCGGCTGTGCATCGCCGACTTCGGCCTGGCCCGGGCCCTCGCCGAGGCGGCCTGGACCGAGCCGGCCGGCGCCATGCTGGGCACCGCCCGCTACGCCTCCCCGGAGCAGGCCCAGGGCCTGTCGGTGGACGGCAAGGCCGACGTGTACTCGCTGGCCCTGGTGCTGGTGGAGGCGGTCACCGGCCACGTGCCCTTCTCCGCCGACACCACCATCGCCACCCTCATGGCCCGGGTGGGCGCCACCCTGGAGGCGCCGCCCGCCCTGGGCCCCCTCGGACCGGTCGTCGAGCAGGCCGCCGCCCCCGACCCGGCCGACCGCCTCGACGCCCGCCAGCTCGTGCAGTCGCTCGACCAGGCCGGCCGCCAGCTCCCCCCACCCGATCCGCTTCCCCTGGTCCTGCGCGGTGAGCCGGGCCCCGCCACCGACGTCGGCGCCGAGACCACCACCACCACCGCCACCGCCACCGCTACCGAGAGGGTCCACGGCGACGAGGTCACCGCCCTGGGCGTGGCCCCTCCGCCCCACGGCGACGACCGCACCGAGCTGGGCCAGCGCGACGCCC
>JALYMX010000298.1 GCA_030773495.1 Actinomycetota bacterium
GCCCCCGGGGTGGGCAGAGCGCGCAGGTTGGCCCGCTCCTTTGCCAACCGGTCCCGCCAGTCGGCCGGCGTGCCGCCGGCGGCCATGGCGGCGACGACCGCGCGCAGGTGCTCGAGGTACGGAGACGGGCTGCGGGCGACCGAGCGCGACCCGAAGGTACGACGCTCGGCCCAGGTGCAGTGGACCTCGTCGACGGCGCGGGTGAGGGCCACGTGGAGCAGGCGCCGCTCCTCGGCCTCGGCCGCCGGCGTCGTGGCGTGGCCGATGGGGACGAGCCCCTTCTCGAGCCCGGTGACGAACACCACTGGCCACTCCAGGCCCTTGGCTCGGTGGAAGGTGGTGAGCTCCACCGCGTCGGTGCCGACGTCGGCGGCGGCGTCACCCCGGTCGCCGCCCGCCAGCCAGGCGAGGAACCCGTCGACCGATGGGGACGCGTCGAGGGCGGCGTAGTCACGCCCGAGGCGCACGAGCGCCTCGAGGTTGGCGCGCCGCTCCTCGGCGCCGCCGTCGCCGGCCAGCGCCTCGACGTCGGCCAGGCGGGACGCGAAGGGCGTGGCGGCGGGCCCGGCACGGAGCTGGTCGAGGGCGGCCCGCACCTCGGGCTGGCGCAGGAGGGCACCGCCGCCGCTGACCCGGCACGGGATGCCAGCCGCCCGCAGGTGCTCCTCGAACAGCACGAGCTGGGCATTGGTGCGGGCCAGCACGGCCAGGTGCGACCAGGGCACGCCCGGGCGGTGGGCCCGGCGCAGCGCCCGGGCCACGCCCTGGGCCTCGGCCACGTCGGTGTCGAACTGGCGCACCACCGGAGCGGGGCCCTCGGCCCGGACGGCGACGATGTCGCCGTGACGGGAGGGAGCGGGCGGGAGCACGGCGGCGGCGAGGGTCACCACCTGCGGCGTGGAGCGGTAGTTGCGGTCGAGGCGCACGAACTTCGCGCCGGGGAAGTGCCGGGTGAAGGCGGTGACCAGTGTGGGGTCGGCGCCGTTCCAGGAGTAGATGGCCTGGTTCGGGTCGCCCACCACGCACAGGTCGGAGCGGTCGCCCAGCCAGCCCCGCAGGAGGCGGAACTGCACCGGGTTCACGTCCTGGAACTCGTCGACGAAGAGGTGCCGGAACCGCCAGCGCTGGGCGGCGGCGAACTCGGTGTCGTTCTCGAGGGCGAGGGCGCAGGCGACCAGCAGGTCGTCGAAGTCGACCAGCCCCTTGCGGCGCTTGTCGTGCTCGTAGCGCTCGTAGAGGGCGGCCATGTCCGCCGGTGCGACCGGGGGCGTGCGCCCCGCCGCCTCCACCTCCTCGGCGTAGCGCGCCGGAGTGACGAGGCGGGCCTTGGCCCACTCGATCTCGCCGGCCAGGTCGGCGGCCTGGAGAGTGGCCGGCGCCCGGGCGGCAACGCGCGCCCGGGGGAGGAGGGGAGCGAGCAGGCGGGCCTTGCGCTCGAGCAGCACGGGCGGGGGCTCGCCCCGGTCGGCCCAGCGGCGGCGCAGCTGGGCGTAGGCCACGGCGTGGAACGTTCCGGCGGCCAGCGGTTGGCGCACGCCGAGGGCGGCGAGGCGAGCGCGCAGCTCGCCCGCTGCCTTCCGCGTGAACGTGAGGGCCAGCACCCGCGCCCCGTCCGCCTGGTCGGTGAGGACCCGGTGGGCGATGCGGCGGGTGAGCACCCGCGTCTTGCCGGACCCGGCCGGGGCCAGGATGCACAGCGGGTGGTCGTCGCACGCCACCGCCTCGCGCTGCGCCGGGTCGAGCCCGTCCAGGAGACGCACGCAGGCGAAGGTACCGAGGGGGTGCGACAGCGCGGTGGATGGTCGCGGCGCCCGGGACGCGGAACGGCCCCGAGTAGCCGTTCGGCTTTCGCCTCTCGCGCTCCTCGGGACCGATCCTTCCCGCACTTCGCCTGCCGTCCCGCTGTGGGGGGCGACCTGGGGCCTCCCCACCTCAGCGCTCCGGCTTGCGTCGTGCGAGGTGGTGGCAGTGTGTACCAGGCGGGCCCGCTCGTCAAGGGGGTGATGCGAAATCCCCGGGACGTCCCCCTCGTCCCGTCGTTTCTCCACAGTGGCTCCACAGTGGCTCCACAGGAGGTCCCCAGCGGGGGCCGTCCGGTAGGTTCTGCCGCCGTGCTCAAGGCGTTCGCCGGCGGGCGCCTCTTCGGCGTGGCTCATGGCTCCGGGCCGGCGTCGGTGCTCGCCCTGCACGGGTGGGGGCGCTCGGCGGCCGACTTCGACGCCGCCCTCGCCGGCCTCGACGCCGTGGCCCTCGACCTCCCCGGCTTCGGGGCGACGCCGCCACCTCCGCAAGCGTGGGGCGGGGCCGAGTACGCGGCGGCCGTGGCCCCGGTGCTCGACGAGATGGCGCCGCCGGTGGTGGTCCTCGGCCACTCCTTCGGGGGCCGGGTCGCCGTCCACCTGGCCGCCTCCCGCCCGCCGCTCGTGGCCGGCCTGGTGCTCGCCGGCGTCCCCCTCGTGCGC
>JALYMX010000299.1 GCA_030773495.1 Actinomycetota bacterium
ACGTCGAAGCAGGCGAGCGCCTTGCGCAGCAGCTCGCCCCGGCTCCCGACGGGGGACTCGGCGTACGCCAACCCGAGGCGGTAGGCCACCGCGGCGTGCTCGTAGGGGCGCAACGAGCGCGGCGTGGTGGCGAGCTGGGCCTCGAGCGCCTCGATCGCCCCCTTCGGGTCGGTGCGGGCGCCGGGCGTGACGGCTTCACTGGTCACGATCGGTCTCCTAGGCGGCGGGGTCCTGGGCGGCGAGCTCGCCCACGTGACGCAGGATCTCCCCCACGGCCACCTCGACGGCGGCGGTCACCGCGTCGGACATACCGGTGCCCACGGCGTTGGCGTCCTCGGGCTGGCAGCCCACCATGAGCACCCGCGACGGCAGGATCTTGAGCGCCCGGGCCAGCATGAGCACGCGCTCGGGTGTGGCCAGGTGGGCGTCGGCGAGCAGGTCGTAGCGCTCGCCCCACGAGAGGGCGTCGACGTCGATGACATCGGGCTCGATGAGCATCACGGTCCCCGGCGGCCGCTCTCGGTCAACGGCGTCGGCGATGACCAGAGCGTCCCACCCCTGCTGGAGCTCCTGCACCAGCGCGATCCCGCCGATGCCGGTCTCCACCACGTGCACGCCGTCGGGAAGGTCCATCTTCTCCAGCCGGCGCGCCACCTCCACGCCGAACGCGTCGTCCGCCTTGAGGATGTTGCCGACACCCGCCACCAGGATCCTCATCGCCTCACCTCTCTATCAGACCGAGCGAGCCCGGCGTCGCACGCTCAACCGACCGCCCCCGCGGCCTGCTCGGCCGCCCGCAGGGCGTACCCCTTGACCGTCCACCACGTGAGGTACTCCTCGAGCTCGCCGGAGGCGGCGTCGTCGACGGCGTGGCGCACGTTGTCCATGCGCCGGCTCACCTCGGTGCCGATGAGCCGGTCGAGGGCGGCGAGCACGGCGTCGTCGTCGACGAGGAACGGCGGCGTGGTCGTCGCGTCGCGCAGCTGGGCAGCGATGCGGTCGGCCTCGCGGTCCAGCTGCTCGACGTCGACGTCCGCCTCGGCACGGTGCTGGAGCACCAGCCCGGCCTCGTTCTCCTCCACCCGGCGCAGGCAATAGCCGTTCACCACGGCGGCGCCCGCCCAGGCGCCGACCTCGGCCATGGGCTGGGACGACTGCTGCTCGGCCACCGCCTTGTTGATGAGCTCGCTGGCCCTGGGGGTGAGCGGGTGGGCCTGGGCCAGCGTGCGCGCCTGGCGGACCAGGTCGTGCGGCTCCAACCCCATCAGCGCGCCGCCCGGGAGCGGTGCCGGGGCTGCACTAGCGCAGCCCTGCGGAACTAATGACCATGTTCGACAGCCCCTGGATGGCCGAGCGACCGCGTCCCCTGCGTGAGGCGAACATGGTCATTAGTTCCAACGGGCTGCACTAGCGGCCCTCGTGCCCTCTGATCTGGAGGAGCGGGCCCTGGGGCTCGGGGATCGAGCTGGTGGACGTGGTGACGCACTCCAGGTCGGCGGTCTCGGGGTTCACCTCGGCGGGAGCGTCGACCTCCTCGAGGCGGCGGAAGTTGGGCCACCGCTCCTTCAGCGCCGCCTCCAGTCCGTAGGTGAGGGTGGCCGACGAGCTGGCGCAGCCGTTGCAGGTGCCGTGCATGCGCACCTTGACCACGCCGTCGACCACCTCGACCAGCTCGATGGAGCCGCCGTGGGACTCCACGAGCGGGTTGACCTCGGCGAAGGCCGCCTCGATCGCCCTGGTGGTCTCGGCATCGACCTCCTCGGTCTCGCCGAGGCCGTAGGCGCCGAGCAGGGTGCCGGTGATCTCGTCCCGATTGACGGACTCGAGGAAGATCTCGCCCCGCCACTGACGGATCATCTCGACCAGACGGCCGAGCCCGTCGCGGTGCACGGCGTCGATCCAGTCGAGCAGCTCCACCACGCGCTCGGCCACCTTGGCGTCGTGGTGGTTGACCAAGTCGTCGGCCATCTCGGCGATGTGCTCCCACGCCTCGCGGTAGGACAGCTCCTCGTCAGATTGCACGCTCATGCTGACACCTCCTGGGTGGGTATACCCAGCTCCTCCCTGACCATGGCGAGGATCGGCTCCACCGACGCCTCGACCTCGGGCGAGAACCCGAGCCCGAAGGAGCGGTCGGCCGGCTCCACCTCGATGACAACCGTATCGTCCGGCAACGCCTTCCAGTATCGGATGACGGCCAGGGTGTGGTCGAGGTCGATGATGCCCCCTACCGCCTCGCCGAGGCGCTCGACCACCTCCTCGTCGGGCGGTGGGGTGAGGTCGAGCTGGTAGCGGCGGATGGTGCCTGGCGGGTCGACGTCGCGGGGCATGGCGCCCACGAACACGACCTTGCTGGGACGCAGCTCCTGGAGCAGGTGGAGCACGCGATGGGCGGCGTAGGAGAGATCCTCGACGACCACCCCCTCCGGCCAGTCCAGCTCGCTCACCCGCCGTATGAACTGGGTGCCGAAGTCGAGATCACGAAGCCATGGCAGACCGACGCCGCCCACCAGGATGCGGTGGGCGGCGTCGTGTCCGACGTTGTCGTGTTCGACGTTGTGTTGTGCCACTACTCCAGCGTGCAGCCGCAGGAGTTGACCTCTCGCACGATGACGCCCTTGCCCGTGTCCATGTGGGTGGTGCAAGGCATGCAGGGGTCGAAGCTGCGGATGGCCCGGAGCACGTCGAGGCCCTTGACCTGGTCGTCGGGGACGCTCTCCAGGATGGGGGTGTCGATGATGGCCTGCTCGTAGGGGCCGAGCCCGCCGAACGGGTCGCGGGGCGAAGCGTTCAGCGTGGACGGCGTGGTGATCTGGTAGTTGAGCAGCTTGCCCTTGTCCATGTGCAGGTGGTGGGCTAGGAAGCCTCGGCCGGCCTCCCAGAAGCCACAGGCCACCCGCTCGTCCTTCGGCACCTTGTAGGGGGTGTGGACCTTGGTCTCACCCCGCCGCCAGTACTCGAGGGCCCGCAGCATGCAGTTCATGCCGATGGCCGAGACGAAGGCCATGGAGTAGGCCCGGGCCCGGTTGCGCTCGAGGGCGTTGATGGTCCGCGGGACCTTCCAGAACAGCTCCTCCTCGGGCAGCCCGTGGCGGGGCATCACGATGCGGAGGCCGTGGCCGGTGGACTCGAAGAGGGGGTTCTCCTGGGTGTTGTTGGCCAGGGCGGTGGCCCACAGCTGGCCGTAGGCCCCGGTCTCGATGGTGCGCCGGTCCCAGCGGGGGGCGGTGTCCCAGGTGTACTTGCCCCGGAAGTCGGTGGCCTGCGGCTTCGGGATGGTCGTCTTGTTCCACGGGTGGTACGGCGAGATGGGGTTGCCCAGCGGGTCGGTGCGGAACCGGGGGCCGCCCGAGCGGGTCCAGTCGTCGTAGAACGAGTGGTCCACGAACTCCTCGTAGCCGATGTTGATGTCGGTGAGGTTGGTGGTGACCAGCTTGCCGTCGATGATCATGGCCGGCTTGGACCACCGCCGGTTGCCCCAGTTGTTCATGTTCTTGTACGTGGCGTCGTAGGCGGTGGAGTCGTCCCAGATGCCGCACTGGGCGAGGTTCATCTCCCGGGCCCCCACCTGCTCGTAGTCGGGGTTGGCCTCGAGGAAGAAGTCCATCAGGTCGTCCCAGATGCGGCACACCACCTTCGCGAAGTCGAAGATCTTGCCGAGCTGGGTGTAGTACTCGTTGAACGAGCTGGTGGAGATGGTGGTGGTGACGCCACCCGGCGCCAGCGTCGAGGGGTGCGGGAACTTCCCGTACATGAGCATGCACATGATGCGCCCGACCCGCGTCC
>JALYMX010000300.1 GCA_030773495.1 Actinomycetota bacterium
GGTGGGAGGCGCCCGACGGCGCCGTGGTCCCCGGCCGCCTGTGGCGCCCACCGCAGGGGCGCCCGCCCCATCCCCTGCTCGTGCGCGTCCACGGCGGGCCGACCGGCCAGGACCGGGTCGACTTCGACGTCCGCACCGCGTTCTTCCTGGAGCGGGGCTGGGCCGTGCTCGCCCCCGACCATCGCGGCTCGACGGGATGGGGACGGGCGTGGGCCCAGGCGTTGCGGCGAAGGTGGGGCGACCTCGACGTGGAGGACGTGGCGGCCGGCGCCCGGGCGGCGGTCGCCCGCGGGTGGGCGGATCCGGCTCGGCTGGTGGCCATGGGCGCCTCGGCGGGGGGCATGACGGCGCTCCTGCTGGCCGCCCGGCACCCCGACCTGTGGTCGGCCGTGGTGGCCGTGTACCCGGTGGTCGACCTGCTCGACCTCGCCGCGTCCACCCACCGCTACGAAGCCCACTACACGGTGGGGCTCGTGGGGCCACTCCCGCAGGCGGCCGAGGTGCACCGGGCCCGCTCGCCGCTGGCCGTGGCCGACGCCATCCGCGCCCCGGTGCTCGTGCTCCACGGCGGCGCCGACGAGGTGGTGCCGCCCGCGCAGTCAGCGGTGCTGGCCGAGCGGCTCGCCGCTGCCGGCGTGCCCGTCGAACGGCGGGTGTACGACGGCGAGGGGCACGGGTGGCGCCAGGCGGGCACGCTGGCCGACGAGCTGGCGAGGACCGAGGCGTTCCTGATCCGTCACGCCGGCCGCCGAGATGATCCAATGGGGCGATGACGAGCGGCGTCTGCCCCGACTGCGGCGCCGGCGTGCGAGCCGGCGAGGCGGTGTGCGGGGGCTGCGGCGCCCTGGCCGTCACCGACGACGCCCTCATCTACGAGATGGACGGGTGGGACCCCGAGGAGCGGCGCGCCCTCGACCGACTGCTCGACGCCGAGCGCGTCCCGTACCGCTGGGACGGCGACGACCTGCTCGTCCTCGAGGAGGACGAGGGCCGGGTCGACGACCTGATGGATCGAGTGGAGTACCCCGACGCGCTGGAGGCGGCCGACGACGAGGGCGACGACGCCGCCGTGTACGCCGTGATGTCCGACCTGTTCGTGGCCGCCGACCGCCTGGCCGCCGAGCGCACGGTGGACGTGGAGCTGGCCGCCGACGTGACGGTTGCCGCCGCCGCCGCCCTCGCCACCCCGGCGCCGTTCGGCGTCGACCCGCCGGCGTGGGACCAGGTGCAGCAGCTGGCCGAGGGCATCGTGGCCGCCATCGAGGCGGAGGCCGACGACGAGGTCGTCGTCCGCGACGCCGCCACCCTGCGCAACGTGCTGCGTCGCTACGTGTAGGCGGCGGCGGGCAGGTACGGTCACAGCGTGGTCCTGGCCGAGCTCGAGATCAGGCACTCGCGCGCCATCGCGCCCACCCGGCGCGTCGCCATCGGCGAGCTGTACCTGCCCACCGACCCGGCGCCCGGATTCGGCGGCCTGCTCCTGGCCGGGATCCTCGGCGCCTTCGCCTCCACCCTCCCCGACGACGAGCGCGACGGCGTCGACCGCCTGCTGTGGGACCTCGAGCACCGCGGCCGGGTGGCCCAGCCCCGCCTCCGCCACCGCTTCCAGACCGACGTGGTGGGGCTCGACCGCAGCCGCCACCGCCTGGTGGGGTCGGGCGAGTCGATGGCCCTCGAGCTCGATGATCACGGGGCGCCGCTGCCCCAGGTGCTGGGCGCCGTGTACGCGGCGGCGCGGCTGTCGTCGACGGTGCGGCCCCTCGTCTTCCGGCTGCTCCGGCGGGCCACCCGCTGGGAGGGCGGCGACGACGAGCGCCTGGTGCGCTACCTGTCGAGCGACGAGGCCGCCTTCCTGGCTCGCCGGGCGCCGGGCGACGAGGCGTGGGCCCTGCGGGTGCTCGGCTTCCCCTCCCGCACCGAGCCGCCTCGCAGCGACATCCTGCGCCGCTTCCGCACCCTGGTCCGCGATGCCCATCCCGACCACGGCGCCGAGGCCGAGGGGGCGGGGGAGCGCATCTCCGAGCTCACCGAGGCCAAGCGGATCCTCATCGGCGGCTGAGTGCAGCCCGCCGCGCCCCACCCCGGCGATCGCGGCGCCGGGCTGCTGCTCACCCCGGGCGCCGGCGCCGACCGCCACCAGCCGGCGCTGGTGGCCATCGAGGAGGCCCTGGCGCCGGCCGGGTTCGCGGTGGAGCGCATGGACTTCCCCTACCGGCTGGCCGGGCGGCGGTCGCCGGACCGGCCGGCGGTGCTGGTCGATGCCGTGGGCGGGGGCGCCGCCCGGCTGGCCGA
>JALYMX010000301.1 GCA_030773495.1 Actinomycetota bacterium
AAGCGGTCCCGCCCGAGGGCGGCGCCCATGGCGGCGGCGAGGTCGAGGGCCCGGCGCGCGGCCGCCGCCGGATCGTTGAGGCCTTCTCGGCTGTGTTCGCTGGCACGGCTACGTCCTCGTCGTGCCCGACGACGCATGGTAGTAGTCGTCGCCGGCGAAGGTGGCGGTGAAGGTGCGGCTGCCTTTTTGGTACTTGCGAGGCGGCTTCAGGCTGGCCGTGCCGTCGGAGGCCGTGGTGGCCGAGCCGATGGCCTCGTCATCGGCGAAGAACTGCACGGTGCGTCCGGCCAGGCGGGTGGTGGGGGTGTCGGCGTCCGACAGGGTGGCGGTGAGGACCCGGTTGGGCGCGGCGCCGCTCACCGCCAAGGCCATGGCGGAGTCCTCTTTCACGATCGAAAAGGTTGTGGCGGCCGACGAGCCCACGACGGCGGGGTTGGCCGAGCCGTCGTAGCGGGCGCTGAGTTGGTAGGCGCCCGGGGCGGAGGCCAGCAACAGGCTGGTGGTGGCCACGCCGCCGGCGTCGGTGCTGGCATTGGCGCTGGTGGTGCCGCCGGGACCGGCCAGGGTGAAGCTCACCGGGGCCCCGGCCAGGGGGGTGGTGCCCTCGAGGAGCACGCTGGTGGCGATCACGGCCACGTCGGAGTACTGGCCGCCGGTTGCCGAGGCGGGGGTGAAGGCCAGCATCGATACCGGGGTGAGCTTGGCCACCACCGCGTCGGTAAGGCTCTTGGCGGAGGGCTGGAAGGCGTCCGGGGTGGTGGGGATGAACCGGTCCCCTGCCACCCAGGTGTTTCCCGCGGCGTCGAGGGCGATCCCGACGACAAGGCCGTTGCCAAGCAGGGTGGAGGACACGAGGGCCGAGCCGGTGGGGTTGAGCCGGGCCACGAACTTGGCGGAGCACCTCTCGCAGTTGGCCGCCTGGACGGCCCCCGGCGTGGTGGGGAAGCCCTCGTCCACGGAGGTGGCGGCGTCGTCGTAGGAGAAGGTGAAGCCGACCACGTGGGCATTGCCGGAGACGTCCACGGCCACGCGGCCCACAGGGAACAGGCTGAGAAGGCCCGGTTCGAGCCGATAGCCGGGCAATATTCCCCCCCCTTCGGAGTTCTCGGAGCCGGCCCCCCCCAGGAAGGTCGCGTAGATCAGGGAGTCGGAGCCGGAGCCGCTGGTGTCGACCTTCGCAACGAAGGCGTCCTCCGCGGAGTCACTGGCACTGCCGGTGCCCAAGGTCCGGTCGTACGCGCCCGGGGTGGTGGGGAAGGTAACAAAGTTGGAACGGCCGGCGATGCCGGTCAGGTAAGCGGAGCCGGCGGGGTCGAGGACCACGCCGGTCCCGAAGCCGGGCCCCAGGTAGGTGGAGTACGCCAGGGCGGAGCCGGCGGGGTTGAGCTTGGCCAAGAACGGGCTGATGTAGAAATCGTTCTTGGCGGGCTGGAAGGCCCCGGGGGTGGTGGGGAAGCCCTCGTTGGCGGGGGTGGCGGGGTCGTCGTAGGACCAGGTGGTGCCCACCACGTAGGCGTTGCCCGCGGTGTCGACGGCGACGTCGTGGGCCTGGTCGTCGTTGCCTTGGCTGCCCTCGCCCCAGTTCCGCAACAACGTCGAGTACACGACCGAGGCGGGACCGGCCGACGCGGTGTCGAACTTGACCACGAAGGCATCCCAGTTGAAGTCCGTCTTGGCGGTCTGGAACGCCCCCAGGGTCGTGGGAAACGAGGGCGAGTTGGTGACCCCCACAACCCAGGCGTGCCCGGCCCCGTCGGTGGCGACGCCCAGGGCCTTGTCGTTGGCGGAGTGCACGCCCCCGATGTAGGTGGAATAGACCAGGCCCGAGCCGTCGGGATGCAGTCGGGACATGAAGCCCATGCTGGGCGGGAGCTCGCCGTCGCCATCCCTGAGGGCGCGCGCGAGCTGAAAGGCGGTGGGGGTGACGGGAAAGTCGACCGACTCCGTCCAACCGCTCACGTAGGCGCTGCCGGAGGCGTCGACGGCGAGGTCCAGGGCCGAGTCGTGGCCGCCGCGGCCGCCGAGCAGGGTGGAATACACGAGGACCCCATCGGAGTCGAACTTGGCTACGAAGGCGTCCGTGGCGCCACAGAGGCGGTACTCATTGGGCTGGAACGCCCCCGGGGTGGTAGGGAAGCGGTCCTCGGGCGGAGGGGTGGCGCTGTCGCAGTAGTCGGCGCCGTAGGTCCGCCCGGCCACGTAGGCGTTGCCGCCGGGGTCGACAGCGATCCCGAACGCTGCGTCCTGCTCGCTGCTGCCCAGGTACGTGCCGTAGGCGACGACCGGGTCGATGACGAGCGGCCGGGTGGCGTCGTAGTGACCGAGGGAGAAACCCACCCGGTCAGGGCCGAGGAGGCGGAACCCACCGGGCACCGGGCGGCGACGTCCCCCGATGGTCTGGTAGACGACCGGGCGGCGCTGGCGCACCTCGCCGGCCGCCGTGGACACCACCACCTCGCCCGCCTCGCTGCGGAGACCCTCCCCGCCCTCCACGGCCACGGCGATGGCGGCGGGGTCGGCCCCGGGGGCCAGCACGAAGTCGTACTCGAGCTCGCCGCCTCGGCCGTAGAAGACGAGGTCGATGCCCGGGTACAGGTCGCGGTACGCGACCTTGGCGTAGCGGGTCAGCCCGGTGCGCCAGCGGGAGGCGTCGTTGCCCACCAGGTAGTTGCCCACCCCCGGCAACGGCTCGAGGGCTTCGAGGCGGGCCGAGGGATCGGCCCCCGGGAAGCCGAGGCGCAGCGTGGCTGCACGCTGGCCCTCGCCGACAGGAGCCAGGCGCAGCACCGCCGCGGTGGGGTCCAGCGCCAGGCTCATCCGCCCACGGCGGGCCACGAACCCAGCGCCGGCGGGGGCTTGGCCCACATTGGCCTCGAAGGCCAGGGGCTGGCTGGCGTAGGCGAGAGCGACCCGCTCGGCCGCCGCGGGGTTCGGTGGATCGTGTCCGCCGGGCGAGACGCCCGCGGGCGAAGCGGGGCCCGCGGCGCTGCTGAGTCCGGCGGCGACCACAGACACGACCAGCACCGCCACTAGCGGTGCTCGGCGCTTGCTGCGGCTCAGGTTCGCACTGGGTCCTCTCATCGGCACCGGCTCCGTTGGGTTGTCCTCTTCGAGCACGTCTGTGTCGCCGGGCCGATCCCCACACCTGGCGCGGCGGGGGGGACCGGCCCTTGGGCGGTTTGGTGTTGGCTTACGGACTCGGAAGAGCCGCCAAGCTGTGGCTCCCCCCGCCGGCCGCCCCACCACCGGACGTGCGGACCCCGGTGAGGTTGGTGGTGGCATCCTGCTGCACGGGCTTGGCCAGCGCACTGCAGATGAAGTCGTCACAGAGGGTTGGGTCCCGGGTGGTGCTGCCACTGCCGTCCTTGCCGTTGCCCAGCTGGCCATCCGCGTTGCTGCCCCAGGCCCACGCCGTGCCATCGCTCTTCACGGCCAGGCTGTGGAAGTAGCCGCCGGCGATGTCGACCACGTCGCTCAGCTCGGTGCTCGGCTGAGCCGAGGTGAGCACCTTGGCAGCGTCGGGTCGGCAGAGGCACCCCTCGGAAGCGTCCCGGGTGCCCCGGCCGAGCTGTCCGGCGAAGTTGGCCCCCCACCCCCAGACCTTCCCGGTCTTGACGGCCAGGCTGTGCCCGCCGATGGCGGTGGCCACGATCTCGGTCACGCCGTCCAGCAGCCCATTGTTCACCACTTTGGGAAACGGGTGGGGGTCCTGGTCGGCGGCGAAGCCGAGCTGGCCCCGGAGGTTGGTGCCCCAGGCCCACACCTTGTCGTCCGCGTCCACCCCCGGGGTGCTGTTGTCGGTGATGGCCAAGCCATGGCTGCCGGCTGCCACCTGCTTGATGAGGCCGATCACGCCGACTGCTGCAGCCGTCGGGGTGGTGCTGTTCACCGTGGTGCCGTTGCCGAGCTCGCCGACGCTGTTGCCGCCCCAGCCCACCGCCGTGCCGTCGTTGCGTACGGCGAGGGTGAAGCCGGCGCCCGCGGCGACCTGCTTCACGTCGGTGAGGAAGCCGATGCCTCCGACGCCTTTGACCTGTCCCGCGTAGTGCTTGGCGCAGTTCTGTCCGGTCGCCTCGTCGCAGGAGGTGCCGTCACCGGTACTCCCACCGATGCCCCAGGCCCACACCGTCCCGTCGTGCTTCAGCACCACGCTATGGGACTCGCCGGCCGCGATGGCCCGGACGTTGGTCAGCGTGTTAGCGGGGCTGACCCGCACCAAGACAGGAGTGCTCTCGTAACCCGGGTCGTTGGCGGGGTCGCTCCCGTCGCCCAGCTGGCCGTCGGAGTCGCTACCCCAGGCCCACACTCGGTCGTCGCTGGCGTCGCTGTTGTTGCGGTCGTCGAGGGCCAAGCTGTGGGCGCCGCCAGCGGCCACGGCCACGATGCGAACGCCGGGCTGGGTGGTGAGGCCGCTCATGGTGGCGGGGTAGACCTTGTTGGCCAAGGTGGCGTCGTCGCCCAGCTGGCCGGCCGAGTCGCTGCCCCACGCCCACGGGCCTGGCGTTGCCGCCGCGGCCGGGGAGGCCGAGGCGACCAGGGCGAGGGCGAGGCCGACGGCCGCCGGCGAGAGCCGCCTCTGCCAGCGAGCTCGAGCCGAACCATCACGGGCATGTACCGAGATCACTGTCCGTACCCCCTGTCCGCGACAGCCTGCTTGGCCGCGCGCCCCGCGACCGTAGTTCTGCCGCGGGAGGGAAACATCGGCCACCCAGTTGATCTTTTTTGGACGGGACGTTGATCCCGTGTGTCTTCGGGACGCCGTGCGACCCGTCTCGCGCCGTCACCGGAGGCCCTCGTGGTCCGGTTCAGGTCGCTCACCATCCGCGGGACCGTGGGTGACAGCTGCCGCGCGCACTGTGGCCCGGACGGTCCCTCCCCGCTCACCTCTTCGCCGGCGGCGGTTGGCCCTGGCGGCGCCACACCTCGCGAAGCTCGCCGCGCTCGGAGATGCCGAGCTTGGCGAAGACGTGGGACAGGTGGGCCTTGACGGTGCCGACCGAGATGAACAGCCGCTCGGCGATCCGGCGGTTGCTCAACCCCTCGCCCACGAGCGCCGTCACCTGCCGCTCGGCCCTGGTCAGGCTGTCCCAGCCCGTGCTCGGGCGGCCCCGAGGGCCGCGGCCCCTCGACGCGTGGGCCACCGCCTCCTCCAGGGACAGCTCCGCCCCCTGGGCCCACGCCGCCTCGAGGACTGCGAGACCTTGCACCTCGACCGCGGCTACGACACCGGCGTCGTCCGCGGTCTCGTCGCCCGGCTCGGCATCGACGATCTGGTTCGCTCGAAGCGGCGCAAGGCCGGCACCGCACAGGGCAAGAAGCGGGTGCCGCTCGGCATGCGCTGGCCCGTCGAGCGCACCAACTCGTGGCTGTCGAACTTCGGTCAGCTCCGCGCAACACCGATCGGCGCGTCGCTCACCGGCTCGCCCAGCTCAGCCTTGCCGTGGTGCTGCTGATCGCCGCCAAGCTCATCGACTGGCGGGATCGCTGGTCTTCCTGACCCGCCTAGCTAGGACAGCTCGCAGATGCGGTGCCCGGCGTGCCAGTGCTGCAACAGCTCCACGACGTCGATCACTCTGATCGTCCTCCTTGCCACTCGCCCTCCTCGCCTCGACGACGAGGGGGATGCTCAACGGTGCGGTGGCCGGAGCGAGGGATTCCTCCGCCGAGGGAATTCCGTGACAGGCGGTCAGGGAATTCGCTGACAGTGGCTCAGGGACTTCCGTGGCAGAAAGTCGCTTCGATCAGGGAATTCCGTGACGGACGACAGTAGGTGGCGAAGGGGCAGCGGACGCCGTGAGGGCCGTTGGAGGTGGCGTGTTCACAGGGTGCGGGCGACCGGGGGCCAGGCCGAGGGGTCTCAGTCATCCGGGGCGGCTCGGCCGGGTGGCGCCGTCAGTCCCCAAGTGGGACGAAGCAGGAAAAATAAACCACCCGGCCGATGTTTCCCGACCCCTGTGCCCGTAGCGTTCCTGTGGGACCACTGCGATGATGATCGAGGCAGACGGGGGTTGGATCGTGCACCGGGGAGTGCGAGGTCGGAGGGGCCTCGTATCAGGGGCTTGGGCTGCCGGACATCCCGATGACCCCGCTGCGGCTCGCTGCGCAGCTGACCCAGCAACTGGAAACAAAGAGCGACCCGCGAGAACGAAGAGGAGGAGTTCGCAGTGAGCAAACGCAAGATTCTCGCCATACCGTTCGCAGCGTTGGCAGGCGTGCTGGTCATGACGTCGATGTCCTACGCCTGCACGGTCTGGATGGGCAAGTTCAAGGTGAAGGGCAGCGCGGGCACCGGCGAGGTTGTCGCCGTTGGCGACCCCACGACAGGCATGAAGCACAAGAGCGTCTCGTCGGCCTACGCGATCAACGAGAACAACCCTGGCGGGGAGCTCCGGCTGCGCGTGGAGCCTGAGGCCTCGGGCTCGTCCAACAAGCTCCCCCGGTTCAACTCCGACGGGACGGTCAAGAAGTACTACCTCCGCTTCGACCCGTTCACCTCCAGCAGCGACGGCGATTTCCCGACCCACACGGCCTGGAAGTACGACTGCATGGCCGGGAGTTTCGGCTACACCATGGGTGACTACGTGACCGTCGACAGCAACGGTTACTCGTACGGCGGCAGTGTCGGCGGGTACTGGTACCGGAAGATCCAGAGCACGAGCGCGACGACGCCCTGGGACGGCACCAAGTACTACAACGAGGCCGCGACGTGCATCTCCGACGCAGGAGCCGGTTACGGCAACCAGGCCCCTGTCACCCTCGTCTAGCCCCACGGCCACCCGCACCGCCGTCTCTCGCATGACTCGGTCAGACGCCCAGACGACGCTCTTGGCGTCTGGCCGAGGCGAGGCGTACCCGCTGCCTCCGCCAACTCCCGAGAGCCGCAACCGTCGGGGGGCCGCTGTCGTCTTCGCGGCGGTCGCCGTGATCGCGGGACTGGTGCTCGTCAGCGGCCCGCTCCCCGCCAGCGGCGGCTTAGCCGTCCCGAGCGTCCGGCCCGAAGTGCCCGTGTCCCTCATGGACCTCGCGTCGCAGTCGGCTAACAATTCACCCTTGCTCGTCGCTCACCCGACGAACAAGCGCTCCCTCGTGCTGGCTAACCGGCTTGACGCCCCGCAGTTCGGCTGCTCCCTGCATCTCTCCGGTACTGCCGGGCGCACCTGGTGGTCGGTAAACCCTGTTCCCCAGCTGCCGGCGGGGGCGGATTTCTGTTATGCGCCCGAGGTGGCGTTCGACGGGGACGGCCGCCTCTACTTTCTTTTCGTCGGCCTGCGCAAGCAGGGCAACACGCCGATGGGAGTTTTCCTCGCGACGTCCGCGGACGGCGGCCGAACCTTCACTCGACCGCGCCGCGTCCTCGGTCCGGACCGGTTCCAGGTCCGTATGGCCATCGAAGCCACGAGCGGGTCGCGCCGGGGCCGGCTGCACCTGGTGTGGTTGGAAGCGACCGCGGGTCCAGCCCTTGGCGGGTTCCGTCCCGGCCCCAACCCGATCATGGCGGCGTACTCCGACGACGGCGGCCAGCGCTTCTCCGCCCCCGTCCAGGTCAGCGACCCAGAGCGCGAACGCGTGGTCGCGCCGGCCGTCGCCCTGGGCCCACATGGGCGAGTCCACGTCCTCTACTACGACCTGCTCGACGACACGGTCGATTACCAGGGCCTCGAGGGGCCGGTATGGGAGGGCAATTGGGCGTTGGTCATGGCGAGCTCAACCGACGGCGGGCGGCGCTTCCGTCGAGGAGTCGTTATCGATGACGACCTCGTCCCTCCCGAGCGGGTCATGCTCATCTTCACCATGCCGCCACCGGCGTTGGTCGCCGACGACGGGAACCTCTACGCCGCGTGGCACGACGCCCGCAACGGCGACTGGGACGTGTTCCTCCGCCGCTCGACCGACGGGGGGCAGAGCTGGGAGAAGCCTCGCCGCGTGAACGACGACCCCCTCCGCAACGGACGGCACCAGTACCTTCCCCGCCTCTCGGTGGCCCCGGACGGGCGTGTCGACGCCGTGTTCTACGACCGGAGACGGGACCCGTCGAACCGGGGGAACGACGTCTACTACACGTTCTCGACAGACGACGGGCGCCGCTTCGAACGCAGCGTCCCGCTCACGAGTCAGGGCTCCGACTCCCAGATCGGCCCCCGCTACGCGGTGCCCTCCGCCTTACGCCTGTTCGAGTTCGGCGGTCGGATCGCTCTGGTTTCGCAGCGGTCGCATGTCGTGGCCGCCTGGACCGACACCCGCAACACCAACCGCGCCCCCCCGTCCCAGGACATCTTCGCCACGCAGGTGGACCTTCGTCGCGAAGGCGACCGCTCTGGCCCGGTCCGCCTCGGCGGAGCGCTGCTGGCCGCAGCCGGCCTCGCCGCCCTAGTCATCGAGGGCAGGGCGTGGCGGCGGGGGAGAGCGGGTCGCACGGCGCGACCCGCACGACGGCGAGACGGTCCTTCGGGATGAGTGTCTTCGCGCCACGAGCGTTGCTGACGGCGATCCCGGTCGTTCTCTCGCTCGCTTCGTGCCGGCCGGCCACAACGTCGTCCTCGCCGCCAGAACGACCGGTCGTCAACGTGACGATGACTGAATATGCCTTCGATTACACCGAGCCTGTCCCCCGCGGCCAGGCGGTGTTCCAGATCGTGAATGCCGGGAAGCTGAATCATCGCCTGATCCTGGCCCCCGTCCCCGATGACTATCCCCCCGTCCTCCACCAGCTGCGGGGCGAGGAGCGCCGACCGATCGAGCCGATCGCAGGCATCCCCAATCGGCCCCCCGGGGACAAGACCACCTTCGCGGTGAACCTGTCGCCTGGTCGTTACTACATCATCTGCTTCGTGCAAGACCGTGACGGGCAAACACATGCGCACAAGGGAATGGCCGCCGAGTTCCGCGTCAGCACTTAGTGTCCGCGCGGTCATTAACCGAGCGGTGTACCGTGGAGAGCTGTCCGAGGCGCGTACGCTCTTCGAGAGCGCCCTGGGGGCGGCCCGCGCCTCGGGCACCAGCGCGGGTTCCGCCCTCGGGGCCTCGGCGAGGTGGCCGCCTACTCCGGCGACGGGCCGGCTGCCGAGGCCCGGTTCGAGGACGCCTTCACCGAAGCCCAGGCCAAGGGGGACAAGGTGGCCCTGGCCGACGCTCTCTTCGGGATGGCCAGCCTGGCGTGCGCCGGCGGTGAGGGCGATCGGGCGGCGTCGCTGCACCACGAGGCACTCGCCCTCCGGGCCAAGATGGGCGAGGCCCCTGCGGTCACCGCCTCCCTCGAGGCCGTGGCCGGCCTCGCCGTCACGGCCGGGCGCCTCGAACACGCCGCCCGGCTCTTGGGGGCAGCCGAGCGGGCGCGGGCCGAGCAGGGCTACGCCCGCGCCGCCGGCGAGGCCGGCGCCTACGAGTCCCACGTCGCCCTCCTCGGCCAGGGGCTTCCCCTCGCCGAGCTCGAGGCGGCACGGGCCCAGGGGGCGCAGCTGTCCCTGGAGGAGGGCGGTGGAGCACGCCTCCAAGGGCCGCGGCCCTCGCGGCCGGCCTGGTAGTGGGTGGGACAGCCTGACCGGGCAGAGCGCCAGGTGGCGGCCCTGGTCGGCGAAAGCGTGAGCAACCGCCAGATCGCCGAGCGCCTGTTCATCTCGCTCGGTACCGTCAAGGCGCACCTGTCCCATGTCTTCGCCAAGCTGGGCATCGCCGAGCGCGCCGAGCTGGCCCGCGAGGTGTGGCGCCGCCAGGGCCAACCAGCCCCGGCGAACAGGTGAAGCGGCACGAGACTGGGCGCGAAACGTGGGCCTCGGTGCCCGCGTCGCCTTACGTCGCACATCTCGGGCCAGCGACAACCAGACCGCCATTGGAGATCAACTCCCCTCTCCGAAAGATCAACCCGGCGGCCGATGTTTCTCTCCGCCCGCAGGCGTACCGTGACAATGAGGCCGCCCTACGGCGTGTCGCCGAAACACAAGAGGGGGAACTTTCGCCATGATCTCGACGCATGCCCGCCACCGTCCAGCTCGACGTCGGTGGCGCAGGCGGCTCTCGCCGGCGGCCGCCGGTCTCGCCCTCGCCCTCGTCGCCTCGGCCCCCCCGGCCGCCGCGGCCACGCCCGGCCCGTGGGCGTGGGGGAGCGACGCGGCCGGCCAGCTGTGCAACGGCACCTCGCTGACAGCCGACCAGAAGTACCCGTCGACGATGGGTGCGTCGAACGTGGCGGCGGTGTCCGGCGGGGAGTCCCACACCCTGCTCCTCGACACCCGGGGCACGGCCCTCACCTCCGACGACCGGGCCCTGGCCTGCGGCAGCGACGAGTTCGGCCAGCTGGGCGACGGGAACAGCGGCACGGCCGTGGGCGACAAGGCCGCCCCTGTCCCCGTGAAGGCCGCCACCGGCCCCGGCGGCACGCTCCAGGACCTCACCGACGTCAAGGCCGTGGCCGGCGGCGCCAACCACAGCCTGGCCCTGAGGAACGACGGCACCGTGTGGGCCTGGGGCCACAAAAAGGCGGTGGGCGACGGTGGCGACTGCGACGTCGAGATCGACCCGTGCGCCGTCACCATGGCCCAGCAGGTCCCCGGCCTCAGCGGGGTCTCCAAGATCGCCGCCGGCAACGGCTACAGCCTGGCGCTGGTCCTCCTCGACGGCTCGCTCAGGTCCTGGGGCGGCAACGGCTTGGGCAGCCTGGGCGACGGCACCACGACCGAGCGCCTCAGCCCGGTGAACGTCAAGACGCCCGACGGCTCCGCCAACCTCGTCGGCGTGCTCGACATCTCCGCCGCCGAGCACAGCCTGGCCGTGTGGGACAACGGCACGCCCGGCGTTCTCACCGACGACAAGGTGCTGGCCTGGGGCGGCAATGCCCGGGGCCAGCTCGGGTTCGCCGCGGACCTCAACGCCCATCCCCTGCCCACCGTGGTCAACAACGGACTTCCCGACGGCATCATCGACGTCGCCGCCGCAGCCCCCGGCGGCTTCAGCATGGCGCTTCGGAAGGACGGCGCGGTGTGGGCCTGGGGCGCCAACTTCGCCGGCCAGCTTGGCCGGGGCTTTCGCACCAGCGGCGCTGATCCCCTAGATCCCCCCTGCCTCTGCCACCCGGACGCGGCCAAGGTGCTCAGGGAAAAGATCACCCCGACAGGGAGCTCCAAAGAGGAGGCGCTGGCTGGTGTCACCGCCATCGCCGTGGGTTCCCACCACGCCCTGGCCATCAACGACAACGGCACGCCGCTGGTCACCACCGACGACCTCGTCTACGCCTGGGGCGCCAACGAGTTCGGCCAGCTGGGCAACGGCTTCAGCTCGGCCGACAGCACCAGCCGTGACCCCAGCGCCTGCGACAACGCCGTGTGCCAGGACCTGGCCAAGCCGGTGAAGGACAGCGCCGGTGGCAACCTCACCGGGGCCAGGGTCATCGGCGCCGGCGGCAACCACAGCCTTGCTGCCTGACCGCCAAGGCCCGCGTCCCGGCCGGTCTGCTCGACCGGCGACCCCCGCCGCCATCCGGTGGCGGGGGTCACGCCCGGTTCCCGACCGACTCGGGGGTCTTGGCAGAAGACGAGGGCCGGGCAAGGGGTGCAGAGTCCTCCTCGCCTGTGTCGTCGCCGTCGCGGGCCTGCTCGCCCCGACCACTCCGGCACAGGCCGGCACAAAGCCCGAGATGCCGACGGTGGCCGGGGGCTTCGGGGAGGGCCGGGCGGCCGAGCTCCTCAACGTTGACATCCGGGCGCTGGCGGTGCACCGCGATCGCCTCTACGCCTCTGACCTAGGAAGCGCAGCGATCCGCGCCGTCGACCTCCGCGGCAGCGACCACACGGCCACGGTCGTCACCGGGGAAGTCGACTTCGACAGCAGGACCGTGTTCTACCCCGACAACCCCAACTTCGTCGGGCAGTGCCCGACCGGAGTCCCGGCGACCTCGGTCAGCCTCCGAAGCGGTCACCGCGATCTCGCCTTCGACGCCGCCGGCAACCTCTACACCCTCACCTGCGGCATCTCCAAGATCGACCCCTCGGGGACGTTGACGGCCCTCGCTGTGGGGAACAGGTTCGCGACGGCCGAGAGCACGGGCGAGGACGTCCCCGCCCTCAAGGCGTACCTGTGGGGGGTCGCTGGGGTCGCCCCCGACGCCCACGGCAACCTCTACTACGCCGAGGCCAACGGCAACCTGGGCTACTGCCGCGTCCGCAGGATCACACCGGGGGCCGACGGCGTGCTCGACGGCAGCAGCGACGAGCTGGTGCGCACCGTGGTGGGCGGCGACACCTGTGGCTTCTCGGGCGACGACGGCCCCGCCCTCAAGGCCAGGCTCTTGATTGAGACCCATCTCGCCTTCGACCCCGCCGGCAACCTCTACATCTCCGAGCGCGGCAACAACCGCATCCGAAAGGTGACCCCTGGGCCCGACGGGGTGATCGACGGCGGCGAGGGCGAGGTCATCACCACCTTCGCCGGTGGCGGCACCAGCAGCTGCATCGGCGGCGACACCG
>JALYMX010000302.1 GCA_030773495.1 Actinomycetota bacterium
GCGCCGCTGCCCGCACGACCCGGCGGGGGCCGTTCACGGTGTCGAGGGCGATCACCTCGACGTCGCTCGCCGACCCGGCCGCCACCCGAGCCTGGACCCGCGACGCGTTCGGCGCCCGCACCAGGCCGCTGTACACCAGTCCCCGCCGCTCGTCCTCCAGGTCGTGGGCGACGGTCACCGCCTGCCAACCCTGCCATCGCCCGTCGGCCAGCCAGCGCACCTCGACGACGGCGTCGTCCTCCCCCGTCCAGCGCAGCCCGAGGTGCGTGGCCGGGAACCCGATGTCGTCGCCGCCGGCGGCGTCGGCCTCGTCGAGCACGGCCAGGCGCGTGGCCGGAGCGCCGAGCGCCGTCCGCACGGGCACCACGGTGCCGGCGAGCATCACGGCCAACGCGACAAGGGCTCGGGTTCTCACTGGGGCACCTCCGCCGGAGGTCGTGGACGACGCCGCTGGGCGCGAGGCGCGACGCCATTGAAGCAGAATCGCGCCCGGCAGGAGTGAAAACCGAGAAGAGTGGGGACCGGTACGGCTCCGCACGACCCCCGACTCGAAAGGAAGCCGTGCCTCACCTCGTCACCGCCCGGCGGGTCCTGCCCGCCGTCCTCTGCGCCCTGGTGGCCGCCACCGGCCTGGTCGTCACGGCACCGCCCGCCGACGCGGCACCGGTGCTGCGCTGGACCCGGGACCTCCCGGCCGCCGTGCGCGAATCGTCGCCCCTCGGGGTGGACCTCGACGGCGGCGGCCTCGACGTCGCCTTCGGCGCCCACGACGGGCGGGTCCACGCCCTGCACGGCTCCGACGGCTCACCCGTCGGCGGCTGGCCCCGGCAGACGTCTCACGCCATCAACTCCTCGCCCTCGGCGGCCGACGTCGACGGCGACAGCAGGCCCGAGGTCTTCGTGGGCAGCGGCGTCGGCAGCCACGGCTCGTGCTCGGGCGGCGCCCTCTACTCGTTCGAGCACGACGGCACCGAGCGCTTCCGGTTCCAGGGCAGCGACCAGGACTGCCCCAGCCAGGCCGTCCACTCCACACCCGCCCTCGGTGACATCAACCGTGACGGGCAGGTCGACGTCACCGCCGGGTTCCTCGGCCTGCGCATGTACTCGCTCACCCACCGGGGCCAGGCCAACCCCGGCTGGCCGTACTACACCGACGACACCGTGTTCTCCTCGCCGGCCCTGGCCGACATCAACGGTGACGGCCAGACCGACGTCGTGATCGGCGGCGACTCCACGCCGGGCCCGCCCATCGACCACCGCGGCGGCCTGGTGCGGGCCATCGGCGGCGGCGGCAACACGCTGTGGGAGTTCCGGGTCAACGAGATCGTGCGGTCGTCCCCCAGCATCGGGGACATCGACGGCGACGGACGCGTGGACATCGTGTTCGGCACCGGCGACTACTGGGTGCGCCAGCCGGGCGGCGCCAGCGACGCCACCAAGGTCTTCGCCCTGAACGCCGACGGCACGCTCAAGTGGGTGCGCGACACCGGCGGCTACACCTTGGCCTCGCCCACCCTGGCCGACCTCGACGGCAACGGCGTGCTCGACGTGGCCATCGGGACCTTCGAGGGGCCCAACCCGGGGCAGGTGTTCGCCTTCCGCGGCGACGGGTCCAACCTCGCCGGGTTCCCGCGGCCCTCGGGCGGCGGCGTCGTGCTCGGCTCCATCACCACGGCCGACCTCAACGGCGACGGGAGCCAGGACCTGGTGGTGCCGACGGGCGGCGGCGTGTTCGCCTACAACGGCCGCAACGGGGCCCCGCTGTTCGGGCTGGCCCAGGGCGCCGCCGCCTTCCAGAACTCGCCGCTCGTCACCGACGTGGACGGCAACGGCCTGGTGGACATCATCGCCGTCGGCAGCCGCCCCAACGGCGCCGGCATCGCCTACCGGTGGGAGCTCCCCGCCGGCGACAACGCCCGGCTGGGGTCCCTCGGGTGGCACACCTTCCGCCGCGACGAGCGCCGCACGGGCTCGTGGGGCGACGTGCCGCTGACGCAGAACCAGTGCGCCCAGGCCGGGCCGGGCGGGTACTGGATGGTGGCGTCCGACGGCGGCATCTTCGCCTTCTGCGGCGCCCGGTTCTTCGGCTCCACCGGCGCCATCCGCCTCAACCAGCCCATCGTGGGGATGGCAGGCACGCCGTCGGGCAACGGGTACTGGCTGGTGGCCCGCGACGGCGGCATCTTCGCCTTCGGCGACGCCGTGTTCCGCGGCTCCACCGGGGCCATCCGCCTCAACCAGCCCATCGTCGGCATGGCCCGCACGCCGTCGGGCAACGGGTACTGGCTGGTGGCCGCCGACGGCGGGATCTTCGCCTTCGGCGACGCGGTGTTCCGCGGCTCCACCGGCGCCATCCGCCTCAACCAGCCCATCCGGGGCATGGCGGCCACGCCGTCCGGCGGCGGCTACTGGCTGGTGGCCAGCGACGGCGGAATCTTCGCCTTCGGCGACGCCGTGTTCCGCGGCTCCACGGGCGCCATCCGGCTCAACCAGCCCATCGTGGGCATGTCCCCCAGGGAGAACGGCACCGGCTACTGGCTGGTGGCGTCCGACGGGGGGATCTTCGCCTTCAACGCCCCCTTCTTCGGGTCCACGGGCGCCATCCGGCTGAACCAGCCGATGGTGGGGATGGCGGTGCCCGGAGCGTCCTAGCCGTCGCCGGCCAGGCCTCGCCCCGACCGCTCCACCCGGTCGGGGCGAGGCCGCCGGCTTCCGCTCGGGCCCGGCGCCACCACCCCGGCGCGGTCGGCGCACCCGCTCAGGACGCCGCGGCCCGGTCCCGGGCCCGCTCCAGGAACGCCTGATAGCGGGCGAGGATGACCGGCCAGGTGAAGTGCCGCTCGGCATGGGCTCGGCCCCGGTCGGCCAGCGCCCGGCGCAGGCCGGCGTCGGCCGCCAGGCGGTCCACGGCCACCTCGAACTGGCCGTAGCCGGCGAAGGCCACTCCCCCGCCGGAGCGGGCCACGTGCTCGCTGGTGGCCAGGCAGGCGGCGTTCACCACCACGGGCACGCCGGCCGTCCACGCCTCCACCACGACGATGGAGAAGGCCTCGAAGGGCGAGGGCGACACCAGGGCCACCGCCCCCCGCAACAGCCCCCACTTGGTGGCCTCGTCCACCGGCCCGGCCACCACCACGTCGGCATGGGGCGGCGGCCGGTGCACCACCGGCCCGGCCATCACCAGCTTGAGCGGCCCCGGCCGGCGGGCCTTGTAGGCGGCGAAGAACCGGGCCAGCAGGGCCGTCCCCTTGCCCTCGTCGACGCGCCCGACGCACACCAGGTACGGCTCGTCGCCCAGGCCGAGGGCGGCGCGGGCGGCGGCGCCATCTCCCTCGACCGGCTCGGCGCCCAGGCCCATCACCACCTGGGGCAGGTGGGCCACCGGGAACAGCCGCTCCACGAGACGCCGCTCGCCCTCGGTCTGCAGCACCAACCCCCCCACGCCGGCGAAGACGTCGCGGAACAGCGGCAGGCGCAGCGGGGCCTCGTCGTGCGCCGCCGGGTGCATCACGGCGCGGCGGCCCACCGCCGGGACACCGCGGACCGTCGGGTAGTACAGGTAGGGGTAGAACACCACGACGTCGGCGTCGCCGTCCGCCGCGGCGGCCACCACGTCGGGGCACACCGGGCCCTGCAGGTCGATCCAGCGCTGCTCGTCGGCCGGCGACGCCGCCGCCGGGTCCGGCAGCACGCGGTCGGACAGGGCGGGGAACTCCGGCGCCCGCCCGGCCACCGAGCGGAACCGCCGCACCCGCACGCCGTTGAGGTCCACCTCGCCCGGCGGGTACTCGTCGGCCCAGGTGGCGGCGTCCACGGCGCACGTGGTCAGCACCTCGATCCGCCACCCCAGGTGGGCCACCAGCCGCTCGGCCAGCATGCGGGCGCCGTACTCGGCCCCGCCCACCACCTCCAGCCCGTAGCGGGGCACGACGTAGGCGACCTTCACCCCTTCCCCACCCCGGCCAGCACCTCGGTCCAGCGGGCCCGGGTCCGCTCGAGGGAGAACTCGGCCAGCCGGGCCACGCCGGCCGCCACCAACCGCTCCCGCAGGCCGGCATCGGAGACCACCCGGTGGGCGGCGGCGGCGACC
>JALYMX010000303.1 GCA_030773495.1 Actinomycetota bacterium
GCACCGCGGCGACCGCCACCGTGCCCGCCGCCGCCGAGGCGGAGGCGTAGGTGCGGGTCGTGCTGCGGGCCGATGTCGACGGCGTCGGCAAGAAGGGCGACGTCCTCGACGTGGCCGACGGGTTCGCCCGCAACTTCCTCATCCCGAAGGGCCGTGCCTTTCGTGCCACCTCGGGCGTCCAAGCCCAGGCCGACGCCATGCGTCGCTCGCGCGACGTCAAGGACGCCCGCAACCGGGAGAGCGCCGAGACGGTCGCCCGGCGCCTCGTTCCCCTGGTGATCACCATCCCGGCGCGGGCCGGGCGCGAGGGCCGGTTGTTCGGGTCGGTCACGGCCGCCGACGTGGTCGACGCGGTCGCCGCCCAGGCCGGCGTCGAGCTCGACCGGCGCAAGCTGCACCTCGACGACCCCATCAAGACCGTGGGCACCCACGAGGTGCCGGTCAAGCTCCACGCGGAGGTGGAGTTCCGGCTCAACGTGGACGTCGTGCCCGGCCGCTGAGGCGTCCCCGACGGCTGGCGGGGCCGTCGTCCCAGCGCGGCGGTAGCATGGGAACTGATGTTCGGCGACCGCGGAGTTTCCCCGCGCTATCCCCAACAAAGAGCCTCTAGTCGTCCCCAGGCCGGCTCGGCTTGGATGCCCTGAGATGGCGCAGGCGATCGAAGAGGTGCAGCGCCGGCCCCCCTCGGCGGCTCGGTCCCGCATCCCTCCCCACGACCTCCACGCCGAGGAGTCTCTCCTCGGCGCCATGCTGCTGTCGCGCGACGCCATCGTCGAGGCGGTGCAGATCTGCAGCGCCGACGACTTCTACAAGCCGGCCCACGGCCACATCTTCGACGCCATCTCGTCGCTGTACGCCCAGGGCGAGCCCGCCGACCCCGTCACCGTGGCCGACGAGCTGCGGCGGGCCGGGTTGCTCGAGCCGGTGGGCGGCCCCGCCGTGCTCGTGTCGCTCCAGGCCAACACGCCGGCCATCGGCAACGCCCCGCGCTATGCGCGGATCGTCGAGGAGCACGCCCTGCTCCGTCGCCTCATCGGCGTGGCCTCCGAGATCGCCGAGCTCGGCTACGAGATCCCCGAGGACGTGGGCGCCGCCGTCGACCGGGCCGAGACGCTGGTGTTCCAGCTCGGCCAGCGCCGCGTGGCCGACACGTTGGCCCCGCTGCGCGAGCTGCTCGAGCAGAGCCTCGACCATCTCGAGGCGCTGTACGAGCGCAACGAGGCGATCACCGGTGTCCCCACCGGCTACACCGACCTCGACGAGCGCCTGGCCGGCCTGCAGCCCTCGAACCTCGTCATCGTGGGCGCCCGTCCCAGCATGGGCAAGACGAGCTTCGCTCTCGGCATGGTCGCTCACGCGGCCATGGATGCCCGAACGCCCGTGCTGTTCTTCTCGCTCGAGATGAGCCATGCCGAGATCACTCAGCGGCTGCTGTGCTCCGAGGCGCGCGTCGACGCCACCCGCATGCGCAACGGCCGCCTGCTGGAGTCCGACTGGCCCAAGATCAGCCACGCCATCGGCCGCCTCGGCGAGGCGCCGGTCTTCATCGACGACAACCCCAACCTCACCATCATGGACATCCGGGCCAAGGCCCGGCGCCTCAAGAGCCGCGAGGGCCTGGGGCTGGTGGTGATCGACTACCTGCAGCTGATGACGGGCCGCAGCAGGGCCGAGAATCGCCAGGTCGAGGTGTCGGAGATCAGCCGAGGCCTCAAGATCCTCGCCCGCGAGCTGCAGGTGCCCGTCGTGGCGCTGTCCCAGCTCTCCCGCAACCTCGAGGCCCGCGCCGACAAGCGCCCGATGCTGGCCGATCTGCGGGAGTCGGGTTGCATGCCGGCCAGCACGCGTCTCGCCAAGGCGGACGGCACCGAGGTGACGCTCGGCGAGCTCGTCCTCACCCAGGAGCAGCCGCTCGTCTGGTCGCTCGACGAGCGAGGCTGCCTCGTGCCCAGGCGCCTGGTCCGCGCCTTCGCCTCCGGCATCAAGCCGGTGTTCCGTCTCCGCCTTCGCTCGGGCCTGGAGGTCGACGCCAGCGCCAACCACCCGTTCCGTACGGTCACCGGCTGGACCCGCCTCGACCACTTGGCGGTCGGCGACGGCGTGGCGGTGGCGAGATCCCTGCCACCCCCGCTCGATCCGTGCGAAGCGCGCGACGACGCCGAGCTGGTCCTGCTCGCCCACGGCTCGACAGGCGCGTCCAAGGGTGCGGCCGGCGTGCAGTACGCCAGCGCCGACCGAGCGAGCAACACCCGCGCGCTCGTCGACGTCGGTAGGTCCGACGTGGTCTGGGACGAGGTGACGGACATCGTCGCGATCGGTGACATGGCGACGTTCGACGCAACGGTCGAGGACACCCACAACTTCGTGGCGAACGGCGTCATCGCCCACAACAGCCTGGAGCAGGACGCCGACGTGGTGATGTTCCTCTACCGCGACGAGGTCTACAACCCCGAGTCGCCCGACCGGGGCACCGCCGAGGTGATCGTGTCCAAGCACCGCAACGGCCCCACCGGCGTGCTGCAGCTCGCCTTCCTCAACCAGTACACCCGGTTCGCCAACATGGCGCGCATCTGAGACCGGCGTTGTAGGG
>JALYMX010000304.1 GCA_030773495.1 Actinomycetota bacterium
TCGTGTCCTCATCGGCGGCGTCGGGTATCGCTGGTTCGGGGACCGGTCGTTCGGGCTCGTGGCCGGCGACGAGCTGGCGCGGCTGGACTGGCCGCAAGGCGTCGACGTCGAGGACCTCGGCTACGGCGCGCTGCATGTCGCGCTCGACCTCGCCGGCGTCGACCCACCCTACGAGCGGGTCATCCTGCTCGGTGCCACCGAGCGGGGCCGCGAGCCGGGACGGCTGTACCGGTTCGAGTGCGACGCGTCGATCCCAGAGAGCGAGGATGTCCAGGCTCGGATGTACGAGGCCGGCGCCGGCGTCATAGATCTCGACCACCTCGTTGTGATTGGTCGCCACTTCCACGCCCTTCCCGACGACATCGTCGCCATCGAGCTCGAGCCCCACCCGGGGACGACAGGCGCGGCGCTCAGCGCGCACGCCCAGGCACTGCTCCCCGACGCGGTGCGGCTGGCGCGCTGGGAGGCCACGGCGACCGCGCAGGCGGCGAGCGCCTGAGGGAGGAGGCGGATCGTGGACGCGCCGGTGCTGTACAAGCCCCATCCATCCTTGTTCCCGCTGGCACTCCTGGGCGGGCTCACCGGCACCGTGCTCCTGACGGCGTCATTGCGCCTCGCCGCCGCGCTCGGGGTGACGGTCGTCGACCTGCCGTGGCTGCTCGGTGGCGTTTTGTCGAGTGATGCCAGCACGAGCTTCGACGTGGGCCACGCGATCTTCGCCGTTGCAGGTATCGTCGTCCTCCCGCTCCCGCTCGCCCTGCTGTGGCCGCTGATACCGGGCGACCGGTTCACCTTTCGTGGGGGGCTGCTCAAGGGAGTGCTGTGCGGGCTCGGGCTCGCCGTCCTCACCGGGATCCTGCTGCCGCTGCTGGGCCTTCTGAGCAGGGCCGCCGGCGTCGGCTTTTTCGACCCGGGGCCGTTCGCGCTGGCCCTCGGCCTGTCCGGCCCGCTGCAGCTGCTGCTCGGAACGCAGCTCTACTCGCTCGCCTTCGCGCTGGTTGCCGCCATGCCACACGGGCTGCAGCCGCTGGATTCGGTCGGTTGGGGCTGGTGGTCCCACGGCAGCGGTGAGTCACCGTGACGACCGAGCGGGCTGAACTGCCCCCCGAGGTCGCCGCGGCGCTGGGCCAGCTCGGCGATCTCATCGAGATGTTCACCGAGCACCCCGACGAGGACGTCCAGGGCGCAGTCGTCGAGGTGCTCCGGACCGTGGACGTCGTTCATCGCGGAGCACTGCAGCGCCTTGCCGCGTTGCTCGAGGCCCGTTCGCTCCTGGACGAGGCCCGGGCGGATCCGCACGTGGCGCTGCTGTTCGACCTGTACAGCGGGCAGGGGTACGACGGCGACGACGAGCGAGCACGGGCGGAGGCAGCTGTCGCCGGGATCCGTCCCGTGGTCGAGGCACACGGCGGTCGGCTCGAGGTCGTCACCGCCGAGGGGGGCGTGGTCACGATCCGCCTCCTCGGTGGGCGTGAGAGCTGCGCCGGCCCGACGGCCCGCCTACGGGAGCTGGTGGAGGAGGCATTGCGCGCCGAGTTGCCCGAGTTCGTCCGGATGGACGTCTCCCCACCATCGCGACAGGCCGCGCCAGCGACGAACGGGGAGCCGATCTTGATACCGGTGTCGAGCGTGACCCGGCGGGATCGGGTCGCACCGTCCGAGAGCGGCGGCGGGACAGCGAGTCATGGCTGCTCCGGCTGTCGGTGACCCGCTGGGCCGCGTGCTCGTTGCCTGTGTCGGCAACCCCCTCCGCGGCGATGACGGGTTCGGTTTCGCCGTGGCGGCGAGGCTGCAGGGTCGCCTGCCGGCGGGCGCCGACCTCATCGAGACGGGCACCGCCGCCCTGGGCATCGTCCACCAGCTCATGGATGGCTACGGCGGCCTGATCCTGGTTGACGCCATCGAGCGGGGGGCCCGCCCGGGTACCGTCTTCGTCCTCGCCCCGGAAGTTCCGCAGGTCACCGAACCGACACTCGAGGAGTGGCGAGCGCAGTTCGCCGACCTGCATCTCGCGGAGCCATCACGGATCCTGCGCTTGGCCCGTGCGGCCGGCGTGTTGCCCGACCACGTCGTGGTGGTCGGCTGCCAGCCCGAGATGTGCGACGACTTCGGCGAGGGCCTGAGCCTCCCCGTGGCTGCGGCTGTTCCGGTTGCGACGCGTCGCGTTCAGGATCTTGTCGATGAACTTCTCGTCGAGCTGGCCAAGTAGGCCGACGAGTTGTCGGGGACTCTCGGGCGGGGCTGCCGCGAGCTGCTGCGCCGCAGTCGAGTCATCTCTGAAGGAGCGCCTCTTGTCAACACTGCGCCGGCCCTTCGGGCCGGCACCGTCGGGTGTGGAGAGCGTGTCGCGATGGCGAATGCGGCCTATAGGACGCTCGCGACGAATCGCCCCACCCGTCGGCGGTGACGAGAGGGCGGTCAAGGCCGGCCGCAGGCCGCCCGTAGGGGAAGCCTTGAGGGCCCGGGCAGCTGCGGTCGACACAATGGTCCTGGAAGTCCGCCAGGGCTTCCTACATGCCTTCGTTCGTGCTCGCGCTCAGGCTCCTCATCTCGACGATCGACGGACGCGTTGCGGTTCGCTCTCCAGGGCCAGGCGATGCTGGCGGGGCAGCCCGAGAACCGGGGTGCCGGTCATCTCTTCGTCGCGGCGTGGCGACATGGAGCGGTTCGGCCGCAGCCGAGCGGGCTCAATCAGACGCTCGGCCACGCCGCGCGAGGCGGGGGCCATGACTCGAAGCGAGCACGCGCCGGGGCTGCGTCCGGCCCGGGTCTCACCCCGCCTCTGCCAGGCAGCGGATCTCGCCGTCGCGCAGGCCGTAGTAGACGAGGGTGAGCAGCTTGCGAGCGGCCGCCACCCGCCCGATGTTGCGCCCGCGGCGCTCGGCCACGCGGTGGTGGTGAGCGCGCACGGCGGTGGCACCGCGCTGGCGGGCGACGGCCTCCACGGCCGCCCAGCGCACCAGGCGCGATCCCTGCTTATCTGTGGAACAGCGTGCGGTCAAGAGGCTCCTGGCGCCATCTCACTCTGTTCCGGACAGCCGGTCGTCTTCCCCCCATGCGCGCCGAACTACGCCGGTGCCACGCCGGGGAGGGCGGTCAAGGCCGGCCCGGTAGGGCCGCCCGCAGGGGAAGCCTTGAGGGCCCGGTCAGTTGTCGCGAACACCATGGTCCGGGAAGCCCCCAGGGCTTCCTATGTGCGTGCTGGTTGTCGGGCCGGCCCCCTTTCTCGGCAACGGTCGATCAGCCGAATGCGGGCGTCCCTGCTTATCTCGGCGCGCGGCGTCCACGGGCGCCGGCTGCAAGATGGCGTTCGGGGTGTCCCGACGAACATGGTGTGGCCGCTCGTTCTTGGTCGGCTGTCCAGCGGAGCTGGCAGCAACAGGGTTGCCGGGAGCTGGTCGCAGATCATCGACTGGGTGGACGCCGCTCGGCTAGAGACCGGGTGGTCAGGCAGCGGCCTGGTAGCCGGCGTCGCCGACGGCGCGCAGCGCGTGGTAGCAGCGCCGCGCCAGCTTGCGGGCGACGGTGATGAGGGCGATGTGCGCGTCGAGGCGTTGGCGGAGCTCGCGGTAGTAGGCGTGGTCAGGCGAGGTCGGCCGGGCCGCGTACACGGCGGCCTCGTACAGCGCCCAGCGCAGCACCGGGGGTCCTTGCTTGGCCAGGTGGCCCCGGGTCCGTTTCCCGTCCGATGACCACACCGTCACGTCCAGGCCGGCGTGGCGCACAGCGTCGTCGGAACTGCTGAAGCGGCCACAGTCGCCGAGCTCCTCCCAGATGGCGACGGAGAGGAGTGGCCCGATGCCGTAAAGCCGCTGCAGTGCCTTGCAGCCCGGTTCCCGGCGACCGATGGCCGCGATCTGTTGACGCAGCGGGAGCATCTCGTCGCTGAGTCGCTGGATCTGGCGCATCCCGGTGTCCACCGCGCAGCGCCCCGCCGCCGGCAGGCACGCCGAGGCCAGTTGCTCGCTCCCGGCCATCGTCACCAGGCTTCCACCCACCGCGGCCACACCGTGGTGGAACAGCGTGGCGTGCACCCGTTGCATCCAGCCGGTGCGTTCGTCGACCAGGTCTTTG
>JALYMX010000305.1 GCA_030773495.1 Actinomycetota bacterium
ACCGTGGCGGTCGGCCAGGGCGCGGGCGGCGGCCGGCGCCGGCGACGCCACCTTGCCTCCGAACGCCCCGCCGTTGGCGAGGGGCGTCGCCGGCTCCCCGCCGGGCAGGCACCACGAGGCGTCGGGCTCCAGGTACGCCGGCTCCACCCAGGTCGTGCGCAGCACGGCGTCCCACGTGCCGGCCGGCACCTCGAGGGGGTGGTGCAGGGGCAGGGTGGTGCGCCGACCCGGCGGCTTCCCCGCCGCCGCCCTCGCCTCGGCCAGCGTCTCCCCCACCGACCACCCGCCCCGCCCGTCGGGAACGGCGACAAGGGCGTCGAGCGGCGCGGTGTCGTCGGCGAACCCACCGAGGCCGAGGGCCACGTGCGGCCCGACGTCCTGGGCAACACCGCCTTCCAGGGCCGCCCGCCGCCGAGCGGCGTCCACGTCTCGCCGCGAGCCCTGCGTGGGGGCCCCTCCCACGGCCGCGAAGGCCTCCGTGATGCTCCGCCACCCGGTGCACCGGCACAGGTGAGCCAACAAGGCGCCCTCCACGTCGTGGCCTCCGGCGGCCCGCAGGGCGGCCAGGCGCACGATGATCCCCGGGGTGCAGAACCCGCACTGGCTGGCGCCGCAGGCGCTGAACGCCTCCGCCCATGCCGTCCGCTCGGCCTCGTCGAGCCCGTCGAGGGTCGTGACGACGCGCCCGGCGACGCGGCGCACGGGGGTCACGCAGGCCACCCGCGGCTGCCCGTCGACGAGGACCGTGCAGCAGCCGCACTGGCCCTGCGGGCTGCAGCCGTCCTTCGGGCTGCGCACGCCGAGGCGGTCGCGCAGGGCCTCCAGGAGCGAGGCGCCGTCGTCGGGCACGGCCACACGCCGGCCGTCGACCGCGAACCTCACCTCCACCCGCCCACGATAGGTTGCCCTCATGGCACCGATGAGCCGCCGGGAGTTCCTGCTGGCCGGCGCCGGCCTGGCCGTCGCCGCGGCGTGCGGCGGGGGCGACGGCGGGGGTGACCGCGGTGGGACCAGCGCGGGAACCGACACCACCGGCGGCGAGTCAGCGTCGAAGAAGAACGCCTTCAACCTGGTCGTCGCCTCGTTCGTGCACGTGGCCGGCATCGACCAGCGGCTCACGGTCGCCCTGCTGAACGCCGAGCAGACCGGTCCTGTCGCCCTCGACGCCCCCGTGGCGCTGACCATCGACGGTCAGGCGGTGGAGTCCGAGCGCCACGACGACGGCACCCCGCTGCCCTACCTGCTGGTGCGGCATCGCTTCGAGCAGCCCGGCATCGTCACCGTCGGCGCCACCTACGAGGGGGCGACCGGCGAGGCCCAGCTCCGGGTCCAGGACCCCGCGAAGACCCTCGTGCCCTTCCCGGGCAAGCCGATGGTGAGCGCGCCGTCACCCACGCCGGCCAACCCCCTCGGGGTGGACCCCATCTGCACGCGCGACCCGGCCTGCCCGCTGCACGACGTCAGCCTCGACGCTGCCCTCGCCGAGAAGCGGCCCCTGGCCGTGCTGTTCTCCACCCCGGCCCGGTGCCAGTCACGGCTGTGCGGACCGGTGCTCGACACCCTGCTCGACCAGCAGGACGCCTTCGCCGACCGGGTGCGGTTCGTGCACGTGGAGATCTTCGCCGCCCGCACCGGCAACGCGCTCTCGCCCACGGTGAAGGCCTACAACCTCGAGGCCGAGCCCGTGCTGTTCCTCGCCGGCGCCGACGGCGTGGTGCGCGAGCGCCTCGACAACGCCTTCGACCGGCGCGAGGCGCGCGCCGCGCTAGAGCGCCTGGTGGCGTAAGCGCGGCGGCAGGGAGCGGCTAGGAGAAGGACTGGCCGCAGCCGCAGGAGCGCTGCGCGTTGGGGTTGTTGATGCTGAACCCGGCGCCCTGCAGGCCGTCCTTGTAGTCCAGCGTGGCGCCCCGCAGCAGCTGGGCGCTCTGGGAGTCGACCACCACGCTGACCGGGCCGTTGCTCGAGCGCAGGTCGTCGTGGGCGAACTCGCTGTCGAAGAACATCTCGTAGGAGTAGCCGGAGCACCCACCGGGGCGCACGGCGATGCGCAGCGCCAGCTCGGGGTTGCCCTCCATGGCCAGCAGCTCGGCCACCTTGTTGGCCGCGGTGTCGGTGATGGTGACGATGTCGGTGGCGACGCCCTCGCCGACCGTGGGCTGCGTGGTACTCACCAGGGGTTCCTCCTTGGGATCGGTTTCAGTCTACCGGCTGACGACTTCTACCTGGCACGGGTCGCGGTCGGCCAGCGTGGCGAAGCGGGCCACCTCGGCGCCGCCCAACGCCTCCACCATGCCCTCCACCATGCCGCGGTGCAGGTTGCAGACGAGCTCGGGGAAGGCCTGGGCCAGACTCTGGAACGGGCAGTGGGCGAAGGCGATGGTGGTGACGACGCCATCGTGCTCGCTCACCGGGTCGAACCCCAGCTCGGCCAGCTCCGCCTCGACCACGTCGCACGTCCGGACCGCGTCGACCTTGCCGCCCCCGTCCCAGTCCCCGTCCCCGGCCGCCACGTGGCGCCCATGGTCCCGACCCACCGACGCCACCACCTCGGGGGCGGGCGTGGCGGCGGCAGCCACATTGGCCAGGAGCGCGGCCAGGAGCGGGAACGGGGCCGGCTCGAGGCCCAGCGAGGGGGCCTCGGGAGCCAGCGAGTAGCGGTGCTGAGGGCGCCCCACCGTGCCGCGGCTGTCCACCTCGACTTGGAGCAGCCCGACGTCGCGCATGCGCTCGAGGTGCGGGCGCACCGTGTTGGGGTGCAGCCCGAGCGCCTCGGCCACGTCGGCGGTGGAGCGGGGAGACGCCGCCCTGGCCAGCTCCAGGTAGATGGCGTAACGCGTGTTGTCGCCCAGTGCCTTGAACAACTGGAGCCGGTCCATGCCTCATCGAATATACCAGGCCAGTTCCTTGTAAACTGCGGGCATGAGCGACGGCGAGCCTCGCGTCCCCTCCGAGGAGGCCGTCCGCGCCGCGCTGGTCGCGGTCATCGACCCCGAGCTGGGGGACAACGTGGTCGACCTGGGGATGGTGCGGCGCGTCGACGTCGGCGACGACGGCGACGTCGACGTCACCATCGCCCTCACCACCGCCGGCTGCCCGCTGCGGGCCCAGCTCATGAAGGACGTCCGTCTTCGCGTCGGCGGCCTGCCGGGCGTCCGCGACGTCCGGGTCCACTTCGGCGAGATGACCGAGGAGCAAAAGAAGTCGTTGATGGCCCGGGCGCGGTGGAAGGCCCGCGAGCGCGCCCCCGACACCCCCATCCCGCCCACCACGCGCGTCGTCGCCGTCGCCTCGGGCAAGGGTGGCGTGGGTAAGTCCTCGGTGACGGTGAACCTGGCCGCCCAGCTCGCTCGGCGCGGGTTCACCGTCGGCGTGCTCGACGCCGACATCGGCGGGTTCTCCATTCCCCGCATGCTCGGGCTCGAGGGTCGCCTGGAGGCCGAGGCCAAGAAGATCGTGCCCCTGCACAAGCCGCTCCCGCCGGGGCTGTTGAAGGTGGTGTCGATGGGCTCCGTCGGCAACGCCGCCGAGGACCAGGCGATCATGTGGCGCGGGTTCATGCTCAACCGGGCCGTCCAGCAGTTCCTGGAGGACGTGCGCTGGGGGCCCATGGACTACCTGCTGATCGACATGCCGCCGGGCACCAGCGACGTCCAGATGGGGCTGGCCCGCATGCTCCCCCGCACCGAGGTGCTCATCGTCACCACGCCGGCCCTGGCCGCCCAGAAGGTCGCCGCCCGCGCCGCCGACATGGCCCGGAAGGGCTTTCTGCGCGTGGCCGGCGTGATCGAGAACATGAGCGCCTTCCGCTGCGAGCACGGCACGTCCTACGCCCTGTTCGGGTCGGGCGGAGGTGAGCGCCTGGCGGCAGAGCTCGGCGTGCCGCTGCTCGGCGCCATCCCCCTCGATCCCTCGGTGGCGTCCGGAGGGGACACCGGGCAGCCGGCGTCGGTGGCCGGCGCCTCGCCGTCCGCGCTGGCGTTCGAAGCCCTCGCCGAGCGCATCGCCACCGACGCCCTCCCGCCCGTGGAGATGACCACGTGCACCGCCCGCCTGCTCGACCAGGTCGAAGCGGCGCTCGGCCCCGCCCCCGCCTGAGCGCCCCTCGGTCTCGAGTACATGGCGGGCCGTTTCCGCCCGCCATGTACTCCAGACCGCGTTGCTCAGTCGGCCAGGCGCAGGGCCACCGCCGGGCGGATCTTCGACGCCTGCTGCGCCGGGGCGATGGTGGCCAGCAGCGAGGCGGCGGCGGTGAGCACCACCAGCAGCACGAGCTGCGCCCAGGGGACGCGGAACTCGAGTCCCTCGCCGAAGGCGCCGCTGGTGAGCAGCCGCCAGGTGGACACGACGGCGAGGCCGACGCCGATGAGGATGCCCTCCAGGGCCACGAACATGGACTCCACGACGAAGGCCCGCCGCACACCGGCCGGCTGGAAGCCGAGGGCGCGGAGGACGCCGACCTGGCGCCGGCGCTCCCAGACCGCCCTCACCATGACGACGCCGAGGCCGGCGATGCCCACGACCAGCCCGAGGGCGAGGTAGCCCTGCATCAGGCGGAAGAACTGCTGCTGCTGGGCCAGCCCGTCGCCCACCTCCTTGCGGAACGACACGGCGTCCGCCCCGTTGGCCACGAAGCGGGCGTTCACCGCCTCGGCCAGCGCCTGGGGGTCGACCCCGGGCTCGGTGGCCACGTAGAGCAGGTTGGGCGCCGCCCGGGCGCCCGCCACGTCCGCCAGCCCGGCCGACGACATGAGCGCCGGCGCAAAGACGAACCCCGACTCGGCGACGGCGCCGACCCTGAGCGTGCGGGTGCGGCCGGAGGTGGGGTCGCGAAGCTGGACGGGGTCGCCCACCTCGATGAGATCCTCGGGTGGCCCGCCGCCGCTCTGGAGGAAGAACTCGTCGACGATGACCAGGTTGGGATCGGCGAGCACGGCGCGGTAGGCGTCGGCGTCGGTGGCCGCGCCGGGAGGCCGGGTCTCGAGGGCGGGCGGTCCCAGGGCCACGAAGTCCGCTCCGAAGCCGGCCACCGGCCACGGCTCGAGGGGCCCGCCGGTGGAGAGCTCGGCGACCGCCGTCTGGAGCACGGCGCCACCGTTCACGCCTTCGAGGGCGGCCACCTCGGCCGGCGGGACGGGGGCGGCCGGGTTGGAGGCGATCTTCAGGTCGAACTGGCCGGCCACGTCGGCGGTGAAGTCGTCCACCTGCCCGGAGAAGACCCGGCTGAACAGGGTGATGGAGGCCAGCGTGAACACCACCAGGGCGTACATGGTGAGGATCATCCCGGTGCGGAAGCGCCGCGCCAGCGGGTAGGCCAGCCCCATCCGCACGGACAGGTTGGCGCCCCCGCCGAAGCGGCGGAGGAGGGCGCCCACGCGGTCCTGGTTCTGGGACACGAGCGCCACGGCCGAGGCGGTGAGGATGACGCCGTCCACCACGAACAGCGAGATGTCGGGGTTGCGGAACGCCTCCCTGGCCACGTCGAAGCACACGACGGCCCACACGAGGACGGCGCCGGCGACCACCGTCACCAGCGGGCGGCGGGGGACCAGCCGGCCCAGCAGGGGCACGAGGCCGGCGCCGGCCAGCGCTGGGCCGGCGAGGATGCCGAAGGGGTCATCGGCGCTGAAGCCGGAGACGCCCAGCGCGCCGCCGGCGGCCAGGGCCACGGCGCCGAGGACCAGGACGACGGGGTGGGTGCGGGCGCCGGCGGGTTCGGGGAGGTCCCTGATGGCGCGGATGACGTTGAGCCGGGCGATGGAGAGCGACGTGAGCACGACGGTGACCAGGGAGATCACGAACCCGATGACGAAGCCCCGTTGCACGCTGTCGAAGGTGGCGGTGTACACGAGCTCGAGGGAGAAGGCGCCGCCACCGAAGATGCCGGCGGCGACCAGCACGATGAGCCACCCCACACCGAGACCGGCCACCACGCCCACCGCCGCCGAGGCGAGGGCGTAGAGCCAGCCTTCCAGCGAGAAGCCGGCGACGAGGGCCGAGCGCCGCAGCCCGACGGCCCGCAGCATGCCGAGCTCGGCCCGGCGCTCCTGGGCCAGCATCACGAAGATGTTGACGACCAGCAGGATCCCGGCCAGCACGCTGAAGAACCCGATGGCGGTGAACAGCTCGGTGAACTGGGCGCCCTGCTCGTCGGCGTTGCGCAGCAGGTCCTGCTTCACGGGAGCGGCCGTCCCACCTCCTGACAGCGCGGGTGCCACGAGCTCCTGCACGGCGGCGGTGTGCCGAGCGCCGTCGAGCACTCCGCCGGCGTTCGACACGAGCACGAGCCCGTCGGGCGGTGCGGCACCGGGCGGCGGGTCGGCGGCGAGGGCGGCGAGGGTGCCCGGAGCCACGAAGAGGTTGGGCGACTCGCTCCCGATGCCCGTGTGGAACCCGGCCACGCCCCGGCGGGGCACGATGCGCTCGACGGTGAGGGAGCGGCGCCGGCCGTAGGCGTGCACGTCGACCGTGTCGCCCGGCTCCACCTCGAGGGTGCGGGCCAGGTCCTCGGCCACCACGGCGCGGTCCCCGGCCGGCGTCGGCCCGGTGATCCCGGTGGCCGAGGGGTCGCCGCCGAACGCCCTCGCCGCCCCGAAGTCGAGCTCGAGCACCTTGGCACCGGGCTCGGCGCGGGGCCGCCGGCCCGTCCGGGCCACAGCGGCGTCGATGGAGAGCACGGAGAGCACGCCGTCCACGAGTGGGGAGTCGGCACGCGCCAGCGCGGCGCCCACGGCGTCCACCTCGTCGACCGAGGTCCGCACGACCTCGTCCACCGGCCCCAGCTGGGTGAACGCCGAGCGCCGGATGGACGCCTCCAGCGTCTCGCCCACCACGAACGAGCCGGTGATGATGGCCGTACCGAGCAGGGATCCCAGGAGGACGAACAACGTCTCGCGGGGCCGCCGCACGGCGTTGCGCAGCGCCAGCCGTCGCCAGACGGGCCGGGCGGCCAGGGCGACGAGGAAGGGCAGCGACAGGACGAGGACGATGGGCATCAGGCGGTGGCGACGAGGCGCTCGTCGGCGACGATCAGCCCGTCGCGCACGACGATGCGGCGCTGGGCCGAAGCGCCGATGTCCTCGTCGTGGGTGACGAGGACGAGCGTGAGCCCGTCGGCGTGCAGCTCACGCAGCAGCGCCAGGACCGACGCCGCCGTCTCCGAGTCGAGGTTCCCCGTGGGCTCGTCGGCCCACACCACGAGGGGGCGCCCGGCCAGGGCCCGAGCCACGGCCACCCGCTGCTGCTCACCGCCGGACAGCTCGGCGGGGCGGTGGTGGAGCCGGTGACCGAGCCCGATGCGCTCCAACGTGGCCACGGCGGCCTCCCGGGCCCGGCGGGCGGGTTGGCCGGCCAGGAGGAGGGGCAGCTCGACGTTCTCGACGGCGGTGAACACCGGGATGAGGTTGAACGCCTGGAAGATGAACCCCATCGTGCGGGCCCGGTGGCGGGTACGGCGGGCGTCGGGCATCCCGTGGATGCTCTCGCCACCGAGCAAGACGGAGCCGGCGTCGATCTCGTCGAGACCCGACAGGCAGTTGAGCAGCGTCGTCTTGCCCGACCCCGACGGGCCCATCACGGCGAGGAACTCACCGGAGGCCACCGTGAGCTCGATGCCCTTGAGCGCGGGAACGGCCGTCGGTCCCGTTCGGTACGTCTTCTCCACGCCGGTGGCCACCAGCAGGGGCTCGCCGGAAGCGACGGAGCGGTCGGAGACGTCGGCGGCGGGCGGCACCCGATCGACGATAGCGGCGCGCCTGATTCAGAGCTGGACGGGTGGGTCGCCGCGGCGGCGCCGGGGGACGGGGAGCGTGAGGTGGAACGAGGCGCCTCCCTCGGCGGCCGTCTCGTACCAGAGCCGCCCGCCGGTGGCCTCGACGAGGCGGCGGGCGAGTGACAGCCCGAGCCCCGTGCCCCGGGAGCGGTCACGGTCGGTGCGGCCGAGGGTGCGCAGGCGGCTGAACAAGGTGGGTACGAGCGAGGGTTCGACGCCGGGGCCGTGGTCGGTGACGCACAGGTCCACCATGGCGGCGGTGGCCGCCTCGACCGCCACAACCACGGGTGGCTCGCCGTGCTGGAGGGCGTTCTCCAGCAGGTTGGCGAGCACCTGTTCGAGCCGCTGGGCGTCGGCGACGACGGGGAGGCCGGCCGGCACCCGCACCTCCACGCCGTCGGGATGGCCGAGGTGGGCCAACGCCCCCTCGATCACTGTGGTGAGCTGCACGGGGCCCGGGTTGAGCAGGAGCGTGCTCGCCTCCAGGCGGCTCATGTCCGACAGGTCGTCGGCCAGCCGGGACATGCGCTCCGCCTGGCCCCGGATCGAGGCGCCGACGCGGCGGACGCGCTCGGGCGTGAGCTCCTCGGCCTCGGACTGCAAGGTCGCGCCGAGGCCGAGGATCGTGGCCAGTGGGGTGCGCAGGTCGTTGGTGACGAGGGCCATGAACTCGTTCTTCTCGCTCTGCACGTCGTGTACCGCCGTGACGTCGCGCACCACGCCCTGGAACCCGACCAGGTCCCCGTCGTCGATCCGCGCCGTGGTCCGCACGTCGAGTACCCGGCGGACACCGTCGGCCCGCACCACGGTGATCTCGACTCGGCGGGGGCCGCCGGCCGGCTCGGGGGCGAGGGCGTCGGCGGGGAGGCCGTCGACGGCACTGAGCACCGAGGAGAGCACCCCGCCCTCGAGCTGCTCGGACGGGAGGCCGAGGATCACGGCCAGCGACGGGTTGGCGTACTGGATGCGCCCCTCGAGGTCGACCTCGTAGATGCCGTCCGAGGAGTGCTCGACAAGGTGCTCGTAGCGGGCGCGGGCCTCCTGCTGACGGTTGATCATGGCCGCCCAGTACCCCTGGGCCAGGGCATCGGTGAGGCGGTCCATGGCGGGAAGGACGCGGGTGAGGAGCAGGGACAGCGCCAGGCCCCAGTGACCGCCCCGCTCCTCGGCCAGCTCGACGGCCGTCTGCACGACGAGGTCGCGGGAGATGCGCAGGACGACGAGGAGCTGAGGCAGCGGGGAGCCGTCCCACGCCGCCGCCGCGCCGACGTCCTGGAGGTCGTCGACGAGGGCCTCGTCGACCTCGGCCCCCTGGGCGGTGACGGCGAGGATGGCCTCGAAGCGGCCCCGGGCCTGCTCGATGAAGCGAGCCTGCTGGCGCAGCGACCAGGTCTGGGCCTCGGGGAACACGGCGGCGAAGATGTCGAACGCCCGCCGGGCCATCTCCTCCGAGCGGCCGTCGAGGGCGGCGAGCAGCGCCTCGGGGTCGCCGGCCTCCGGGTCGATGACGACCAGGTTCCCGGCGCCGTTGTCGGCGTTGCGGGCGAGGAAGGCCTTGACGTCGACGAGGCGGAGCAACGGCCCCTCGTCGCTCTCCTCGACGGCCTCGAGGAAGTTGGCGTCGATCAACGACTGCACGGCGGCGACAGGGACGTTGAGGTAGGACGCCGCCTCAGGCAGCGTGACCAGGGGCCTGTTCCCGGTATCGCGCTCGGACATGTAGGCCACCCTTTGCTTCGACGGCGCCGTCGCCCTCCCTCCAAGCCTCGCGCACCGTGGCGGCGCCGTCACCACGGCCACGGCGCGTGCCGGGCAGGGAGCAGGGGATCAGACCCGGCCGCCACCGATCGTGCGGATGTCGGCACGGTGACGCAGCCGTCGGGTCACCGCCACCCGCACGGCAGCCCGCACCGGAGGGACCAGGAGCAGCAGGGCGACCACGTCGGTGAGGAAGCCCGGCGTGAGCAGGAGGGCGCCGGCGAAGAGGATGAGCACGCCGTCGACCAGCTCGCGTCCCGGCACGGCGCCCCGCCGCACCCGCTCCTGAGCCCGCCGCAGCACACCGAGCCCCTCGCGCTTCACCAGCCACGCGCCCGCCACGCTCACCAGCACCAGCACGGCCACGGTGTTCAAGGCCCCGATGGTGCGCCCGACCTGGAGGATGACGAACAGCTCGAGGAAGGGCACGACGAGGAACAGCAGGAACAACACGGCGACCATGGGTCGAGCGTACCGGCGACTACGTTCGCGCCGTGCCCGCGCCCGAGGATCGACGCGTCCCTCCCTGGCGCCAGCTCACCATGCCCAGGACGGTGGCGGGGGTCTCCGCCCTCATCCTGGCCTTCGCCGTGGGCAGCGCGGCCAGCGGGGTGGCCTTCTACTCGTACTACGAGTTCAAGAAGGACACGACCGAGGAGCGGGTGGCGACGTTCCTCCAGGGCTTCGACCAGCGGTTCAAGACCGCCACCGACACCATCGAGGCCGAGCGGCGGAACGCCATCGCCGAGATCCAGAAGGAGTTGGAGCCCCTGCGCCGCGTGCGGGCCGAGGGGCAGACGCTCGAGGCGCTCGTCGACAAGGTGAAGCCGTCGGTGTTCTTCGTGAGCACCCTCGACGAGGGGGGCCAGCCGTCGGTCGGGACCGCCTTCGCCGTGGCATCCGACTCCGAGCAGACCCTGGCCGTCACCTCGTACGCCACGGTGCGGGCGGCCACCCGCCAGCCCGGCCCCGCGTTGAAGGTGCGCCAGGGCGAGGCGGAGATCAAGGCCGAGCTGTGGACGTGGCAGGAGGACCGCGACCTGGCGCTGCTTGTGCTGAGCAAGGGCAGCGTGCCGAGGATCCCGTTCGCCGACGGCGACCCCCTCGTGCGAACGGGGGAGCGGGTCTTCGCCATCTCGGGGCTGGGGACGGCCGGAGGCGCCATCAGCCAGGGCTTCGTCGCCGACGTGTCGGCCGCCGGCATCCAGCACGACGCCGCCATCGGCCACTCGTTCCAGGGCGCGCCGCTGCTCAACTCGGAGGGTGAGGTGCTGGCCGTGGCCTCCCGGAACTACTCCCCGCTCGGCTTCTTCACCGACGAGGTGTTCTTCGCCCCCCTGATGCGCGCCGCCTGCGAGAAGGTCCTCAAGTGCCCGTCGGGGGGCGGCGAGGTGAGCGGGCCGGGCGCCCGGCGCTGACCGTTCGCTCGTCAGCACCGGCGCGCGACCGGCGGCCGGAGCACGCTCCGGC
>JALYMX010000306.1 GCA_030773495.1 Actinomycetota bacterium
ACGCCGGGCCCGACGCTGGCCGTGGGCGCCCTGGCCGCCGGCGTCGTCGCGGTGGCCGCTCGGGGCTGCTGGGCCCTCCGGCGCCGCCGCTCGTCGTGAGCTGCGGAGCGCGATTGGATTGTCGACCGCCGCACCGGGTAGGAAGTCGACGCCCGTGACGAAGCTCACAAGGCGCACAAGCGGGCGGTCATCTCTCCTGCGGTTGACGCGAGAAGGCATGGACGACGACAGCACCACCCCGCCAGCGGCCAGCCCCGTCTCGAGCGGTGCCTCGCCGGCGCCGATGCCGCTTCCATGACCGCTCCGAAGCGCCCGAGGCGGCTCCCCCCGGCGGCGACCCGCCTGCTGCTCCTGGCGGTGGTGATGCTGGGCATGCCCAACCTGGTCATCCTCGGTCTGCACCTGCTGGCCCAGCGATCGGCCGCCCCCGCCCCGACGCAGGTGCCCATCAAGAACTTCGCCCAGGTCGACCCCCGCCTGTGGCGGGGCGCGGCGCCGAGCGCCGCCGGGTACGAGTCGCTGGCCCACAACGGCGTCACCACGGTCGTCGACCTCCGGGCCGAGGACGACATCCGGGTCGACCAGGACCTGCTGGCCCGCCTCGGCATCACCCGGGTCCACCTTCCGATGCGCGACGGCCAGTCGCCGACGGCGGCGCAGGTCCAGCGCTTCCTCGAGGCCGTGGGAGCGAGCAAGGGCCGGGCCTTCGTCCACTGCGGCGCCGGCGTCGGGCGTACCGGCACGATGGCCGCGTCCTACCTGGTGGCGACCGGGCAGGCCACCCCCAACGAAGCCGTCCGCCGCAACCTGTCCGTCGGACCGCCGTCGCTCGAGCAGATCGCCTTCAGCGCCGGCCTCGAGTCCGACCAGGTGCGGCGTCCGGCCCCGCTGATGGTCGCCATCAGCCGCACGCTCGACGCCCCCCGGCGGGCCTGGGTGATCCTGCGCAAGTAGCAGGTAGAAGGGGCGGCCCGTCTACGACGGGGCGCCGGCGAGCTCGGTGATGCCGAGGACCGAGGCCTGCACCTTGTCGGTCGTGGCGTCGCCGATGCACCCCCGCAACCGGCGCTCGGCATAGGTCCCGATGGCCGGCCCCACGACCACGTTCACGTTGCCGCCGCCGAGGTCGGTCATCGACAGCACGGTGTGACCCCTCCCGAGCTGGGTCGTGCATGCTCCCCACAGGGCGTCCACGGCCGTCAGCGTCGAGCGAGCGGGTCGGGCGGAGATGGCCACGATCACCGAGCTGGCCGTGCCGGGGCGCACGACGTCGGGGCGGTCCTGCGTGGCGTCGGCCATGGCGTCGATGCCGACAGCGGTGACGGCGACGCCGACGAGGGCGGCCACCGCGGGCAGGGCGAGCGATCGCCGGCGGGGCGCCACCACGGCGGCCGCAGTGCGAAAGACACCTTCCGGCATGGACAGCGGCAGCAGCCGGCGGGCCAGCCCCCGCTCGAGGGTGGGACGGGCGGTGGCACGGGCCACGCGCTCCACCACCCACGCCAGCCCGGAGAGCACCACGCCGGCGCCCAGCAGGATGGGGACGAACACCGACAGCTGGCCGCCCCCCGCTTGGCGGGTGAGCCACTCGAAATCGGCACGCGGAGGCGGCGCGACCTCCCGGATCCGGGCGAGGGTGAGCGCCCCGTCGGCCGGTGCCGCGTTGCCGGCCGGCGCGTCGAGGCGGCGCTCGATGGCGCGCAGCCGGTCCAGGATCGCCGCCGCCGCCAACCCGACCTCGGCGGCGACGAGGACGACGCCGGCCACCAGCGCCCGGTGCCATTCCCACCGGTACAGGTACACGAACAGGTAGGTCCCCGACGCCAGGACGGCGCCGAAAAGGACGGCGTAGCGCACCTTCCTCATGGCGCCGGCACCGCCTCGACGGCGCGCACCTCGCCGGTGGTGCCGTCCATCACCACGATCGACCCGGCGGGGAAGCGCTCGAGGGCGCCCGCCACGCCCACGACCGTGGGGACGCCGAGCTCGCGGGCGAGGATGGCCAGATGGGACAGCACGCTCCCGGTCTCGGCCACCAGCCCGCCCAGGAGGGGCAGCAGCGGCGCCAGGCCGGGGTCGAGGGTGCGGGTGACGAGCACGTCGCCGGCGCGAGGCGGGCCGGTGCCGGCGTGGGCCACCGGCCCGAGGGCCCGCCCGCCACCCGCGCCCTGACCGGCCTGGCCGGCTACGTCGACGGGAGCAACGACACCCGTAGGTGTCAGGCGGAACGCCGCGGGCAGCGG
>JALYMX010000307.1 GCA_030773495.1 Actinomycetota bacterium
TCGCCCGCCCATGCGATGGTGCGGGCGGCAGCCGCCACGGCAGCCATGAGGGCGTCGGCATCGGCGTACCCGAGGGCGCCGGCCACGGCGTCCTGCTCCTGGAGCAGCAGGCGGTCGAGGGGCTTGCCCGTGCGCAAATGCAGCTCGACCCGCACGGCGAGGAGCACGTCGTGCGCCGCGCGCACCGCCTCGCCGCCGGCGTCGACCACCGGCGTGGCCATCGCCGCCGCCCGCAGCGCGTGGACGTCGCGCAGCCCCCCGCGCCCTTCTTTCAGCTCGGGCTCGAGGAGGAACGCCACCTCTCCGAACTGGGCGTGGCGGGCGGCCACCGCCTCGGCGAGGGCGGGGAGCCAGCGCCGCGCGCCCTGACGCCACTGCCGCTGGGCCCGCTCGGCCAGGTCGGCGGCCAGCCCCGGGTCGCCGGCGACGAGGCGGGCGTCGAGGAGCCCGAGGGCGGCCTTGAGATCGCCGGCGGCCACGGCGAGCGCCTCCTTGACGGTGCGCACGCTGTGGTCGAGGCCCACGCCGGCGTCCCAGACGGGGTACCAGAGCCGCTCCGCCACCCTGCCCACGTCGGGCCGCCCGCCGTGGACGAGCACCACGTCGAGGTCGCTGCCCGGGCACAGCTCGCTCCGGCCGTAGCCGCCCACGGCCACGAGCGCCACGCCCTCCTCGTCGCCCAGCAGCTCGCCCAGCCATCGGTCCGCCACGTCGGCGTGGGCGCGGCAGAAGGCCGGGCCGCGTGGGCCGCCGTCGGCGAGGAGCGTGGCCCGAACCGGGTCAGAGCGCGTCGGCGCCCATCTCCCCCGTGCGGATCCGCACCACCGTGTCGACATCGGTGACCCACACCTTGCCGTCGCCGATCTTTTCGGTGCGGGCAGCGGCCACGATGGCGTCGACCACCCGGGCGGCGTCGGCGTCGTCGGCGAGCACCTCCACCCGCACCTTGGGCACGAAGTCGACCGTGTACTCGGCCCCCCGGTACACCTCGGTGTGGCCCCGCTGGCGCCCGAAGCCCTGCACCTCGGACACCGTCATCCCCTGCACGTCGAGGCCCTTGAGGGCGTCCTTCACGTCGTCGACCTTGAAGGGCTTGACGATGGCGGTAACGAGCTTCATGACCCGATCCTCCCCATGGTGCCGAACTCGCCGAGGTTGTACGCCGCCTCGGCGTGCTGCGACGTGTCGAGCCCGGCTGCCTCGTCGTCGGGCGACACCCGCAACCCGACCACGGCGTCGACCGCCTTGGCCAACACGAGTGACACCACGCCGGAGAACACCACGGTGGCGCCGACCGCCACGAGCTGGTCGGCGAGAAGCGCTCCGCCGCCTCCGAAGAACACCCCGTCGAAGCCGAGGGGGTTGACCTTGGTGTCGGCGAAGAAGCCGAGCAACACTGCCCCGATCATGCCCCCGACGAGGTGGACGCCCACCACGTCGAGCGAGTCGTCGTAGCCCAGTCGGAACTTGAGCTGGATGGCGAGCAGGCAGCCGACGCCGGCCGCCGCGCCGATGACGACGGGAGCCAGCCCGCCCACGAAGCCGGCGCAGGGCGTGATGGCGACGAGCCCGGCGACGGCCCCCGACGCCGCTCCCAGGGTGGTGGCGTGCCCGTCCTTCAGGCGCTCGGTGAGGAGCCACCCGAGCATGCCGGCGGCGGCAGCCAGATGGGTGTTGATGAGCGCCTGCCCGGCCAGGTTGTTGGCGCCCAGCGCCGAGCCGGCGTTGAACCCGAACCAACCGAACCAGAGGATGCCCGTGCCCAGCAGGGTGAGGGGCAACGAGTGCGGCGGCATGGCCTCCCGTGGCCATCCCCGGCGCTTCCCGAGGACGACGACCACGGCCAAAGCGGCGATGCCGGCGTTGATGTGCACGACGGTGCCGCCGGCGAAGTCGAGAGCGCCCCGCTGGAACAACCAGCCGTTCGGGCTGAAGACCCAGTGGGCGACCGGGGAGTAGACGAGCACGAGCCACAGCCCGAGGAACACCGCCCAGCCGGCGAAGCGCACGCGGTCGGCGATGGCCCCGGTGATGAGGGCCGGGGTGATCACCGCGAACATCATCTGGTAGGCGGCGAAGACCAGCGGCGGGATGGTGAGGGAGAGGTCGACGTCACCGGACTTCACGTACCCGGGCAGGGTGAGCGCAGCGTCTCCCAGGTCCTTCAGCCCGGCGAAGTCCAGGTTGCCGAGCCATCCCCCGCCATCGCCGAAGGCCAGGCTGAAGCCGACGACGGCCCACAGCACGCTCACCAGGCCCATGGAGAAGAAGTTCTGCATGAGCATCCCGAGGACGTTCTTGGAGCGAACCATCCCGGCGTAGAAGAACGCCAGGCCCGGCGTCATGAACAGCACCAACGCCGCCGACACGAGGACCCACGCCGTGTTCCCGCTGTCCATTGCCCTCCCGTCGCCTCGCGCTGAGAACGCCGCAACAGTTCCGGAAGCACGTTTCGGTGTCGTTCCGCCTTCATTGCGAGAGTGTGAACTCGGTGGAAGGCGGTTCAGCGCGGCGCCTGTCAGCCGCCTCCGATGCGCACTTCGTTGACGGCGTGTCGCGACAGCGCCCGGAGGTCGCGGGGGTCACTGGTGAGGACCGTGGCTCCACCGACGACATCGGCGAGGGCAACCACGATGGCGTCCACGGCAGAGGGCGTGCAGGTGCCGGCGGCGGCGGCCCGCAGCACCGAGCCCTTGCGACAGAGGGCTTCGTCGACGGAACGGACGTCGCAGGCCCGCAAGAGGCGGTTCTCGTGGAAGTCGCGGCGATGGTCGCCGGTGAGGGACCGCCTTGGAACTACTTACGTGGCCGCGACTGCGTTTGTCGCAGGGCCAGATTCGGCCTGCGGCCGCGTAAGTAGTTCTTCGGCGGGCCCTGAGCGCCTCGGTGAGGATGACCGACGGCACGAGCGCCGGCCATTCGCCCCTGCGTCGCAGCTCCTCGAGCCGCGCCCGGTTCCGGACCAGCGTGGTGAGCCCGCCGGAATCGAGCACCAGCGTCACGCCGACCGGCGGCCGTGGTCGGGCCCCAGTAGCCGGTCCGTCCACTCGGTGGCCTCGGCGCGCTCTGCCTCGGTGGTCGGACCGAGCTCGGCGTCGAGCTCGGCAAGGTACGCATCGAGCTCGGCGATCTTGGCCAGACGGGTGAGGTCGGCGGCGACCGCACGCTGTGCCAGTTGCGAGATGTTCAGCCGGCGGCTCTTCGCTTGGCGGTAGAGGTCGTCGGGCATCGTGATGTTGACCCTCGCCATGCGAATGCTATACGCATCGCGGGATGCAGGGGCTCGGCCTTCCCTCGCCAGCGCGGACCGCCGGGTCGGAAGATCATCGCCCTCCGCTTACGTCGAGGAGCGCGCCGGTGACGTAGGAGGCCTCGTCAGAGCAGAGCCACACGATGGCGTGGGCGATCTCGTCCGGCAGCCCGGCACGGCGCATCGGGACGGCGTGCTTGAGGCGTTCGACGCGGTCGGGCTGGCCGCCACTGGCGTGGATCTCGGTGTCGACGATCCCCGGGCGGACGGCGTTGACGCGGATGCCATCACCAGCGACCTCCTTCGAGAGGCCGAGCGTCATCGCGTCGATCGCTGCCTTCGACGCCGCGTAGTCGACGTACTCGCCGGGACTGCCGATTCGTGACGCCACCGAGGACACGTTCACGATCGCTCCGCCCTGTCCGCCCCGGCGCGTCGACATCCGCCGTATTGCTTCACGTGCGCAAATGAAGGCGCCCACCACGTTCACGCCGAACATCCGCTGGACACGATCGACGGCCATCTCCTCGACGCGACTCTTGGCGGCGACGACGCCGGCGTTGTTCACGAGAGCGTCGATCGGACCGAGGTCTCGGTCCACCCTGGCGAACAACTCGAGCACGTCCGCTTCACGGGACACATCGGCACGGACTGCGAGCGCCCGGCGCCCCAGGCCGGTGCAGCGGGCGACCACGTCGGCGGCGTTGGCCTCGCGGTCACGGAAGGTCAGGCAGACATCCCACCCCCGCGCCGCCAGCAGGTGGGCCGTGGCCGACCCAATGCCTCGACTTCCTCCAGTCACCACCGCCACCCGGGCACCCACGCCAACCACTGTCGTTCATGGCCCGCCCGTTTGCCCCGTTGCCGGAGGCGTGAGTCCCAAAGAGCACCGCGCCGCCGCAGGCGAGGCCGAACGGGCGACGTAGCCCGCTCGACCAGATCTCAGGCCATGGACGCGCTCTCGCCCGTCGGCCTCGATGTTTCGCTCATCACGTTCCGTCGTGGACCGGCGAGGACGCCACCGCTTTGGCGGCCTGGCGGGCGGCGATGAGCACGGGGTCCCAGACCGGGGAGAAGGGCGGGGCGTAGGAGAGGTCGAGCCCGCTCACCTCGTCGACGGTCATGCCGGCGGTGATGGCCGTGGCCGCCACGTCGATGCGCTTGGCGGCGCCCTCGTCGCCCACGAGCTGGGCGCCCAGGAGGCGCCCGGACCCGCGCTCGGCCAGCATCTTCACGGTGATGGTCCCCGACCCGGGGAAGTACCCGGCCCGGGTGGTGCTGGTGATGCGCACCGCCTCGTAGCAGAGCCCGAGGTCGCGTGCCTCGGCCTCGTTCAGCCCGGTGCGGGCCACCTCGGTCGAGCAGATCCGCGTCACCGCCGTTCCCACCACGCCTGCGAACGTGGCGTAGCCGCCGCCCATGTTCACGCCGGCCACCCGGCCCTGCTTGTTGGCCACCGTGCCGAGGGCGACGTGCACAGGGCGGCGGGCCACCAGGTGGTACGACAGGCAGCAGTCGCCCGCCGCCCACACGCCGTCGGCCGATGTGCGCTGCCGCTGGTTCACCACGATGCCGCCCTTGTCCCCGGTGTGGAGGCCGGCGTCGCGGGCCAGGTCGGCGTTGGGGGCCACACCAAGGCCGAGCACCACCACGTCGGCAGGCAGGTCCACGTCGTCGGTGTGCACCACGCCGGGCGAGAAGCCGGTGACGGCCACCCCGAGGCGCACGACGACGCCGGCGGCCCGCATGGCGTCACTCACCAGCGCGCCCATGTCGGGGTCGAGCGTGGCCATCACCTCCGGCGCCCTCTCGACCACCGTCACGCTGGGGCACCCGCGCCGGGCGAAGGCCTCGGCCATCTCGAGGCCGATGTAGCCGCCGCCCACCACGACCACGTGGCGGACGTCGCCGCCGCCCAGGGTGTCGAGCAGCCGGGCGGCGTCCTCCAGGTTCTGCACGCCGTGGATCTCGGGCGCGTCGATGCCGGGCAACGCCGGCCGCACCGGCACCGCACCCATGGCCAGGTGCAGCAGGTCGAACCCGAGCGAGTACGTGCGGTCGTGGGCGTGGTCGCGCACCTCGACGCGGCGGGTGTCGAGGTCCACGGCCACGACCTCCTGGCGGGTGCGGACGTCGATGGAGAGGCGGTCACGGAACGCCTGAGGGCTGCGCGCCACCAGGTCGTCGAGGTCGTCCACGTCGCCGCCCACCAGGTACGGGATGCCGCAGGCCGAGTAGCTCGTCCAGCGCCCCTTCTCGAGAGCGACGATCTCGAGGTCACGCCGGCGACGGCGGGCCTGGGCGGCAGCGGCCATCCCGCCGGCGTCGCCTCCCACGACGACGAGACGGGTCGGCATGCCCGTACCATAAAGGCATGGCCGTGCGCGCCGACTGCCGGCACTACGTCGAGCGCACCACGTCGCTGCAGGAGAAGGTGCGGCGCTGCCGTCTCGACGTGGCCATCCTCGACCCGTTCGCCTGCCCCGAGGGCTGCTTGTTCTTCGAGGCCCGCACCATCGCCGACGCCGGCTGGACCGTGGAGCGCCGGCGGGGCGAGGGGGGCGGCGGCTAGCTGCTAATGCCGTCAGGCAACGAGGCGTGAGGAGAAGCCGCCCTGGCCGGCCTCGAGGATTGGTTCTTCTTGGGCTCGGAGTCGGGGTCGTTGCTCACCTTCTCTCCCGCACCCGCACGCCGTCGGGCAGCCTCCACTCCTCGGTCGAACCAGCTTCGTCGAACGAGAAGGTTCGCGGCTCGCGGGGCGCCGCTCCTGCGACCTCACGAGGCGGACGCTGGCGGCTCGGGCACCTCGCCACAGGCGAGAAAGCGTTGGAGTGCAACGATTTCTCCTTGCGCTCGCTAGTGAGGTAGGCCGCTGGTTCAGCGGGCGGCGGTAGGCGGCCGGGCTCAGTCCCTCGGGTTTCCCCTCGGGTGCGTGTTTCGGCTCGCCGTGGTCACCGCACCTCCTCAGCGGCCCCCTTTCGAACC
>JALYMX010000308.1 GCA_030773495.1 Actinomycetota bacterium
ACCTGATGGCGCCGGCGAGGCGGGGGGGCCGGGGCCCGAAGGGGCGGGTGGGGGCGAGGCCGGCGCCGGCCTCCGGCGCCGGCTCCTCTTCCCGGTCAAGACCCGCACCCCGCTGCCGGTTCTGACCGGAATGAGGGTGGGCCGGGGCGGACGGGGGGATGGGGCCGGTCACGGGCGAGCCACCTGGAGCAGCTCGACCTGGCCCTCGAGCACGAGGTAGCCGCGCCCGACACAGAACTGCGATGGGCCGTGGCGGGGCAGGAGGGTCTGCCACAGCTCCCCGTCGAAGTCCACCTGCGGCCGCAGGGCCAGGCCCTGGCGGCTGCGGCGCACCTCGCCCGACCAGTGCCCGTACATGGCGCGCAGGGCATCGGCCCGGCCCGCAGCCACCACGTGCACGTCGGGGCGGCGGCGGGCCAGCAGTGCCGCCATGGCTCCGCCGGCGTCGTCCACGCCCTCGGCGTCGTCCACCAGCACCAGCTGCGGTGCCTCGCTCTCGCCGGCGCGAGCCAGCGCTTCGGACAGCGCATGGGGCTCCGTGAGGACCTCGGTTGCGCCCGGTGCGTCGCGCAGCGGCGAGCGGCGCAGGGCGACGACGGTGATGGCCACATCGGGCCGGTGGTGGGACACGACGGCGGCCACCGTGCACAGCGCCGTGCTCCGCCCGCACCGGGCCGGACCGGCCACCAGGGCGTGGTCGCCCTCGCCCAGGCGCAACCCGGCGGGGGCCAGGGAGCCGTCGTCGAGGCCGAGGGGCACGAACCACTCGGGGCCGGTCACCCCCGCGGCGGGGACCACGTCGTGGAGCGTGACGTGGTTCGGGAGCACGGCGATGGGCGAGGGACGGGGCCCGGTCGTGGACGAGCCCCACTCCCCCGCCAGTGTGGCCACCGCCTCGCCCAGCCCGCCTCGCGCCGCAGGCATGCCGACCTGCACCTCACGGCGGGAGACGGCGTCGATGGCCCGCCCCGGGCCCATCCGGGGGACATCGGCGACGGCGATGCCGAACGAGGCGTAGTCGTAGGGGTCGGCGAGGCGGAACAGCAGCTTGTCGGGCACCAGCGACGACAGCGCCACGGGGACGGCCCCGGGGCGGTCGGCGCTGGCCGCCACCACCATCCCGAGGGCGGGCCCGTCCGCGACCAGGCGCAGCAGCTCGTCGCGCAGGGCGAGGCCGGCCACGTCGTCGAGCGACGTGCAGAAGCCGCCCAGGTTGTCGATGAGCAGCACCACGCTCGGCCAGTGCGCCGCCGCGCCCTGGCCGGCGGCGGTGGCCGCCCGCCGCCGTTCGAGCTCGGCCCGCAGCGTGCGCAGCAGGCGCTGCTGGCGCTCGCGCTCTCCGGCAGCCACCACCGCGCCCACGTGGGGTAGCGCGGCAAGGGGAGCGAGGGCGCCGGTACCGGCGTCGAGCACGTACAGATGGAGGGCGTCGGGCCCCGTGGCCCGGGCGAGGGTGAGGGCCAGGCTGGACAGCGCCGTGGTGGTGCCGCTGCCCGCCACCCCGTAGAGCAGGAGGTTGCCCGTCGCCGGCGACCAGGCGAAGGGCGTCTGGCGCTGGCGGTCGGGCTCGTCGGCCAGGGCGAGGGCGCCGGCGGGAAGCCGGTCGAGATCGACGTGGGGGGCCAGCGGCTCGGGCCAGGGGCATCGGGCGGGGACCAGGCCGGCAGCGTCGGCGGCCACCCGCGCCGCGTCGACCAGGCGAGTGAGATCCGTCGGCGCCTCGGGGGCCGGCGCCGTCGCCGCCCCATCCCGCGGGGCGGCGGGACCGGGCGGGAGCCTGTCTGCGCGACCGGCACCGAGGCCGCCGGCGTTCACGGTGGCGCTGGCGCGGGGATCGAAGGCGAACGGCCGCACCTGCACGGGGGCGCCGACTGCAGGGGTCGCCGTGGTGACGAGGGCAGCCTGGAAGGCGACGACCTCGCCATGGCCCAGGCGCACGTAGCCGCGGCCGGCGTGGCGCCGGTCGAGCGCGGCGGCCTGCGGCGTGCCGATCAGGTCGGAGGAGTCGGGGGCGTCCTGGACGCGCAGCGCGACCCGCAGGTTGGTGTTGGCCCGGATGTTGTCGCTGACCGCACCCGACGGACGCTGGGTGGCCAGCACCAGGTGGACGCCCAGGCTGCGGCCCCGCTGGGCGATGCCGACCAGCGAGTCGATGAAGCCGGGCAGCTCGGCGGCCATGGTGGCGAACTCGTCGATGATCACCACGAGCCGGGGCAGGGGCGGGCGGGCGGACTGACCCCCGGCCACGTAGCCGCGCAGATCGCTCACCCCGGCCTGGCGCAGGCACAGCTCCCGGTGCTTGAGCTCGGCCTCGAGGCAGCGCAGGGCCCGCTCACCGAGGTGCTCGTCGAGGTCGGTGACCAGGCCCACCACGTGGGGAAGGCCGGCCAGCGGGCCGAAGGCGCTTCCGCCCTTGAAGTCGACCAGCACGAAGGTGAGCTGGTCAGGGCCGTAGGTGGCCGCCAGGCCGGCCACCAGGGAGCGCAACAGCTCGCTCTTGCCCGATCCGGTGGTGCCGGCCACCAAGGCGTGGGGGCCGTCGTGCACGAGGTCGAACACGAGCGGCCCGTCCTCGCTCACGCCCACGGGCACCGCCAGGGTGGGCGCGGCCCGGGCGGCGAGGGCAGCGGCCCGCCAGCGGGCCAGGACGTCGGCACCGGCGAGGCGAGGCAGGCCCAGCAACCCCACCAGCGGCACGACCGGTGGGAGGCGCGCACCCTCGTCGCCCATCTCCGGGTCCTCCAGCCCGGCAAGGGCGCGCGCGCAGCGGCGGGCGTCGGGTTCGGGAACGCCGGCCACCAGCACCTCTTCGACCACCGTGCCCGACGCCGGCTCCACGCACTGAGCCGACCCGTCGGGACCGTCGAGCTCGATGACGGTGGTGCACACCGAGGGGAGCCGCTCGACGCTGTCGGCCACCACGATGCCCGACACGGCCCCCGACCCCAGGAGGTCGCGCACCGGCGCGTGCCGACCCTCGGTGAGCCCGTCGCCGTCCACCACCAGAAGCGCCGCTCGGCCCGGCCGGCGTTGGGCTGTGGCGGCGGCCAAAGTGGCGC
>JALYMX010000309.1 GCA_030773495.1 Actinomycetota bacterium
GTTCATGTTCGCTTCACCAACCTGGTCATCGAGCTCGGCGTACTGCTGTGGATCTTCCTCGGCTCGGAGTTCGTCCTCGCCCGCTATCTCGGCGCCGCCATCCTCATCCCCGTCCAAGGCCCAACGACGGTGACCACGGGACACCGGCGGAGGGGCGGCTCTCTCGGCCTGGCTTCCTCCGCTGTCGTCCACGGCCCGACCCGGTCGGGCGCAACGTGATCGACCGAGCGCCACGTCGGTCGGCCGCGTCCCTGGTGGCGACGTGGCTGGGTGCCGCCGTCGGCCTCGGCCTGCTGCTCGCCCTTGCCCGCTCGGCGGAAGGGCCACTCGACGACCCCGACCAGGCGTGGCAGCGCCCGGGGTTCCTCGACGCCGGCGACCTCCCCACCCCCGCTCCGACGGTGGCGCCGGGCGTCCCCCCACCCGGGCGAGCGTCCGTGGTGTTCTTCATGCGGGCGAACGGCCTCCCCGAGCTGTGCCACGCGCTGGCGGCCAGCTCGTTGCGGGACGAGGCGGCCATCACTGTGGTGGTCGCGGGCTCGCCGCCGGACGGCTGTGACGTCGCGGGATCCGTTGTCGGCGATCCCGCCGGGGCGGTGGCCGAGGCGTACGGCATGCGGCGCCCACGCGGCGGCGGCCCGCCCGTGGGCTACGCCGTGGTCGACGCCGCCGGCGCCATCCGCTACCGCACCCTCGACCCCGACGTCTCCGACCAGCTCGGCGAGGTGAGCACCATCGTGGCGGCGCTGCCGTGACCCCGCCCGCCGCTGCCGTCGAGCGCACCACGACACTGCGGGTGTGCCTGTGGTGCGTTGTCGCCGTGCTCGCCGAGATCGGCCTCTACGCCTCGTACCGCGGCCACGACGCCCGCTTCCACTGGTTCACCCACTGCTTCGTCGGCGCCTCCGTGGCCCTCGCGGTCATGGCCGTTGTCGCCGCCCGCACCCGCCGGCCCGTGCCGCTGCCCCTGGTGTGGATCCTCCTCGCCCACGTCGTAGCCATGTTCCCCGACTTCCTCTTCACCGCCGGCATCGCCCACGAGCGATGGATGGACGTGTTCCTCGGCCACATCAGCACCCACTTCGTGCCCGGGCGCAACCTCACCTGGTTCGTGGTGTTCCTGGTCGCCCTAGGCGCCTACTTGGCCGTGCTGGCGCGGGTCGGCGGCGCTCGGCCGGCCGCGACTCCTCCACCGGGCGCCACAGCCGCGTCCCCGGTGCGATGCTGGAGCGATGGCGGGCATCGCCGAGGCTGAGCGGGCACTCGAGCTGGTCGAAGACGCATGGTCCCGACGCGACGTCGACGGCGTGGTGGCGCACCTCTCCGCCGCCGTCCGGGGCTTCACCGCCGGCGGCGACAAGTGCCGGGCGGCCATGGCGTGCGTGGGGCTCGGCCAGGCCATGGCGAGCGCGATGAGCAACCTGACGGCGAGCCGGGCGTGGTTCGCCCGGGCGCGCCGGCTCGTCGAGAACGAACCTCCGTGCCTCGAGCAGGGCTGGGTGGCGATCGCCGCCATGGGCTGCGAGGTCGACGACCCGGCGGAGCTGCTGGCCGCTGCCGAGCTCGCGCTCGACCGAGCCCGGCGATTCGGCGACGTCAACCTGGAGACGAAGGCGTTGGCGGACGCCGGCCTGGCACACGTCCAGGCAGGGAGGCTGGCCGAGGGGATGGCTCTCCTCGACGAGGCCATGGCGCTGGCATGCGGCCCCGCCGACAGCACCGAGGCGGCGGCCAAGTCGGTCTGCTCCTTCTTCACCGCCTGCTACCACGCTGGAGACTTCGAGCGGGCGGGATCGTGGACCGAGTTGTTGCGCCGCCACGGCCTCATCGGGGCGGAGGGGCCGGCGCTGTTCCTCGCCAGTCACTGCGACAGCGTGCAGGCGGCGGTCCTGATCGAGCTCGGGCGATGGGGCGAGGCGGAGTGCGTCCTCACCCGCGCGAAGGCCGAGTTCGAGGCCGTGATGCCCGCTCCGAGCTGGCACCCCGACATCGCACTCGCCGACTTGCGCACCCGCCAGGGACGCTTCGCCGACGCCGAGGCGCTCCTGATGGGCAAGGACCAGTCGATGGAGGCCGCCCTCCCGGCCGCCCGCCTCCACCTCGCCCGGGTTGATCACGAGCTGGCCCGGGTGTCGGCGTTGCGGGGGTTACGCGTCCTCGGCGGCGACCGTCTGCGCACGGTCGCCCTGCTCACCGTCCTCGTGGACGCCGAGCTGGGGAGGGGCGATCTCGATGCGGCCCGGCGCGCATGCGAGGAGCTGACACAGCGCACCGCCGGCCTCGGTGTCCCGTCCCTTGAGGGCCGGGCCGCCGCGGCCCACGCCCGCGTGCTCGCCGCCGCCGGCGATGCAGACCCCGCCATCCGTGTGCTCGAGTCATCGGTTGACGGCCTCGACGTCCGCCGGCTCCCGTGGCTGCGGGCGACGCTGCTCGTCGAGCTCGCCCGCCTGCGCCACGCGGCCGGGGACCGTGCTGGGTCGTCCCTCGACGCCAAGGCGGCCGCGGTGATCCTGGAGAGCCTGGACGTCGTCCTGCCACCGGCGGACGCCGCGCTCCTCGAGCGGCTTGGTCAGGGTCGGCCAGGAGTGCGCGACGCGCAGACGACCGCAGAGCTGTCCCGCGAGGGGAAGTGGTGGGTCGCGTCGTGGAGCGGGACGAGCGTCCGGCTTCAGGACACGAAGGGCCTCCGCTACGTCGCCGAGCTCATCGCCCGCCCTGGAACCGAGCGTCACGTGCTCGACCTCGTCGATCGCGTGGAGGGCGTGGCGGCCGGCGCGGTAGACCGCCGCGCCCTCGGCGACGCCGGAGCGGTGCTCGACGGCCGGGCCCGAGTGGCGTACCGCCACCGCATCGCCGACGTGCGGATGGAGATCGACGACGCGCTGGCCGAAGGCCGGCTCGAGGCAGCCGAGGCATTGCAGCTCGAGCACGACGAGCTCGTCGCGCAGCTGGCGGCGGCGTTCGGCCTCGGTGGGCGCGATCGGCGCGCGGCGTCCGCCACGGAGCGGGCCCGTCTGAACGTGACCCGGGCAGTTCGGGCGGCCATCGCCAAGGTTGCCGACGCCATGCCCGAACCGGGCGGCGCCCTCGCCCGCACGGTCCGCACCGGGCTGTACTGCGCCTACGAGCCGACCGCCGCCGACGACGTCCGCTGGATCGTTCAGTCCGGACTGAACGGAATCGGCACGGCCTGAACGCCAAGGGGACATGGAACCCATGCACCCCGCAGTCGACGAGATCGCCAGCGACATCTACCGCATCTCCACCTGGATCCCGGAGGTCACTCCCGACGGCTTCACCTTCAACCAGTTCCTCGTCGTCGGTGACGAGCGCCTCCTCTTCCACACCGGCCCCCGCGGGATGTTCCCACTGGTCGCCGAGGCGGTCGAGCGGGTGGTGCGTGTGGAATCGCTGCGCTGGATCACCTTTGGCCACGTCGAGGCTGACGAGTGCGGCTCGGTGAACATGTGGCTCGCCGCCGCGCCGAACAGCCAGGTCGCGCACGGCGCCCTCGGATGCGACGTGTCGCTCAACGACCTGTGTGACCGGCCGCCCCGGCGGCTGCAAGAGGGCGAGGTCATCGACATCGGCGGGAAGCGGCTCCGCCAGATATCGACGCCACACGTGCCGCACGGGTGGGAGGCCCAGGTGCTCTACGAGGAGACGACGAACACGCTGCTATGCGGCGATCTGTTCAGCCAGGTGGGCGGCGGGCCGGCGCTGACGACCAATGAGGTCGTGACCGCTGCCCTGGCCGCCGAAGGCATGTTCCACGCCACCTCGCTAGCACCACACACCGGGCAGCTGCTCCGGGCTCTCGGGGACCTCGCCCCGGCGACACTCGCGATCATGCACGGCTCTTCGTTCGGCGGCGACGGCCGGCAGGCGCTCTACGACCTCGCGGCGGGTTACGAAGAGCTCGCCGCGAAGTGAGCGAAGCAACTTTGTGAAAGAAATCCCGAAGTAGATCTGCACCGCACGGGCACAACTGGTCGAACGTCGGGCGGGTGCCGTCCCAGGGGTGAGAGGAGCACGCGATGCGCGGTGCACGAGTGGTGGTGGCCGGGGTCACCGCCACCGTCTTGGCGTGGAGCGCCGGCCCGGCCTGGGCGCAGACCACGCCGGCGCCCCCGGCCGAGGCGTCGACGGTGGGGACCGACGTCGAGAGCATCGTGAGTGTGGCGGACACCGAGAGCCGGGCGAACCAGACCACCGGCACCGCCACCGCCAACGCCCTCGAGGTCGGCGGCACCACCCCGGTGAGCGGGACGACGGGCACCTCCCAGAACGGCGACGGCTCTTCCAGCTCGTCGCTCGTCGCGCCCGTCAAGGTGTCGGGTGTGGCGCGAGTCGAGGCGCTGCCTGCCGCGCCAACGTGGCGTCGTCGGGTGGGACCCGGACCTCCACGGCCGAGGCGGCCCTGCTGCGGCTCACGCTGCTCAACGGCGTCATCGACGTGAACCTGCTGCAGTCCTTCGCCCAAGGCGTCCACACCGCTCAGCAGAGCTGCGGACGTGGCTCGAGCGACGCGCTGAGCTCCGACATCGCCGGGAGCCGCCTCGTGCTCCTGCACTCGGAGGCCTCCACGGCGGGGGCGGTGAGAGCTTCCTCGTCGGCATCAACAACACCAGGCTGGTCCCCAACCGCGACGTCGGACAGGCCACTGCGGCGCTCGATGTCCCCGGACTGCTCACGCTGAGCGCGGTTTCCGTGAACGGCGGGCCCGGCTCGCAGCGGGTCGACGTCAACGCCGTCAACGCCGCCGTCGCCGAGGTGCAGGCGACGGTGAGCGGCACGGCGGCGACCGGCGCTGGTTCCGTCGCAGGTGCCGCGCCAGCGGCAGAGCTCGGTGAGGTGGCACGCGATCCGGGCGGGGCGCAGCTTCCTCGCACCGGCGCCGCCATCGCCGGCCTGCTCCTGGTCGGCGTGGGCCTGTTGACCGCCGGTATGGTGCTCGCCCGACGGGCCACTCGCACGGTCTAACGAGCGCGGCGGCCCCGGCTTCGATTGATTCCCCAGCCCCTCCTTGGGGGTGCCGGTTCGCCGACCCCGCCCGGCTGCCGTCAGTCGACCGAGCCCGACGGCACCACCCACTCGCAGCTTTGGCCGCTTACGGAAGCGATGCGGTCGAAATCAGCGTCGTAGTGCAGGACGACGAGACCGTTTTCCTCGCCGGCGGCTGCGATCAGGAGGTCCGGGACCTTGCGGCCCCGCTGGTGCTTGGCCGCCAGCATCCGCTGCACCTGGGCGGCGCGCCGCACGTGGTCCGCTGTCGTCTCGATCAGTTCGAAGACATTCAGCGCATCGAATGAGCTGGTCCCATTCAGACGCGCTGCGTGCTGAGTAGCCCAACTCGAGATCGCTGATCGCCGCTCTGGCCACCCGCGCTTCGCCGGTCATCGGCTCGACAACTGCTCGCACGGTCGGCTCACGGAGGCGGGTCAGGACGCTCGTATCGACCAGGTGCGTCAGCGCCACCCGTGCTCGCGCTGGTCGAGGTCAATGCGTGCGAGCACGTCGAGGGACTTCTTCACTGCCTCGGTCCTCGTCGAGCTGGCGCGCCGCAAGGCCTCGTTGACCGTCTCCTTGATGGTGCGTGTCCGCAGCTCCGCTCGTGCCGCGCTCAACGCGTCCTCGTCGATGTCGACCAGATGCTTCGTCACGCCAGCGAGGATATCCGGACGGAGAACGTATATCTCAGCCAGCGGCTCGTTGGGGGCCACGCGATTTGATGTCGACATGCGAATGCGGAAATCTGTCCGGGTGCAGCAGGTTTCCGCCACCCGCGCCGGCCCGGCCCGGGCTCCCGACGTGGTCGGCGCCTCCGAGCTGCTGCGGGCCCTCGCCCATCCCCACCGCATCGCCATCGTGTTGGAGCTGGCAGGCGGAGAGCGGTGCGTGCACGAGCTCGTCGATGCGCTCGGCGTGACGCAACCCCTCGTCTCCCAGCACCTGCGGATCTTGCGGGCCGACCGCCTGGTCGTCGGCCGCCGGCGAGGCCGCGAGGTCGCCTACTCGCTGGGCGACGAGCACCTCGCCCACATCGTGGGCGACGCCGTCGTCCACGCCAGCGAGAGGAGCCAGCCGTGACGGTGACCGAACGCCGGGCCCACGAACATCACGAACACCGAGCCGTCGACCGCGGGACCACACCGCGCACCTCCACGACGGCCACCGCCGCGTCACCCACGACGGCCATTGGGACGAGCACTGAGGGGTGAGGCCGGGGGGGAGCGCCTCCACGACGAGGTGGCCCTCCGCCTGCGGGCTGTCAACCAGCGCTACACGCCTGGGCGGCGGGTGATCGTCGACGTCTTGAGCTCCGCCCCTCGCCCCCTGACCGTCCCCGAGATCCTCGGCTCGCCGCCGGGAGCGGGGTTGCGGCAGAGCTCCGCCTACCGGAACCTCACGGTCCTCGTGGACGCCGGCGTCGTGCACCGCCTCGCCGGTGACGACCTGGGCCGGTTCGAGTTGGTGGAGGACCTGAGCGGGCACCACCACCACCTGGTGTGCGACTCGTGTGGGGTCTTCGCCGACGTGACCGCTCTGCCCCGCCTCGAGCGGGCCCTGGCCGAAGCAGCCCGCCTGGCCGCCGACGAGACCGGGTTCGTGGTGACCGGGCACCGCATCGACCTGGTCGGCCGTTGCGTCGACTGCCGCTGACCCGTCAGACCGACGACGGGCGTCGCCGAAGCCGAACCCGCCGGCGCAACCCGCTCGCTCCCGTCGTGGCGACGTACGCCGCGATGGCCGTGAGCACGATGGCCGAGCCGGGGCTGTAGTCGCGGTAGTGCGCAGCCAGCAGCCCCGCCACCGCGCTGGCGGCGCCGATGGCCGAGGCGACCAGCAGCGTGGCGCGATAGCTGGAGGCGACCTGCGCGGCGGCGGCCACGGGGACGACCATCATGGCGGCGATGAGCAGCAATCCGATCGAGGACATCCCTCCGACGACGACCAGGGCGACCATGAGGGTCAGGGCGAGCACGATCCTGTCGGTGGGGACGCCTGACACCCGCGCCGCCTGCTCGTCGAAGGCGAGGGCAACCAGGCGGGGGTACAGCGCCACGGTGACGATCACGACGGCGGCGGCCAGGGCGGCGATCGCCCCGACCTGCCCCCAGGTGAGGTTGAGGGGGCTGCCGAACAGCACGCCAACGAGGCGGCTCTGGCCGGCGTTGGCCCGCGAGGAGAACAGGTACCCGAGGGCGATCCCGCCGTAGAAGATCAAGGCGATGGCCAGGTCGCCGCCCAAGCCGGCCCGTGACATGCCGACGAGCAGCAAGCCGGCGAGGATGGTGCAGGCCAGTGCACCGACCAGCGGCTCGGCGCCAACCAGGAAGGCCAGGCCCACGCCAGCGAAGGCGACGTGGCCCATGCCGTCGCCGATCAGGGACTGGCCACGCTGCACGATGAAGCTGCCGACCAGGGGGGCGACGGCGGCGGTGACGGTGCAGGCCACGAAGGCCTTCTGCATGAAGGCCAGCTCGAACGGGCTCACCTCGCCCCCGCCACCTGGTGGTCGCCGGCGGCGACGACGCGGGGTGACAGCGCCTTCAACCGGCCCGCCTCCACCTCGACCACGCGATGAGCGAGCCCGCTGAAGCCCCCCGGGTCGTGGCTCACGTACACCACCGCCATCCCCTCGACGCCGACCAGGTGCTCGAGCGACTCGCGCAGGATGCTGCGGGCCGGGGCGTCGACACCGGTGGTCGGCTCGTCCAGGAAGAGGAGCCGGGGGGCGGTGATCAGGGCGCGGGCGATCAGGGCACGCTGCTGTTGCCCACCGGAGAGCTCCGACAGCCGGCGGCGCCGGACACCGTCGAGGCCCATGAGATCCATCACGTGGTCGAAGCGCTCGCGCCATGCCGCCCCTCGCCGTCGCGCCCGCGGCGTGCCCGCCAGCCCGGTCCTGACCACCTCCTCCACGCTCAACGGCAGCGCCGACGACGTGGCGGCGCGCTGGGGCACGTAGCCCACCCGCCACCACTCCCGGAACGACGCCGGGTCCACGCCGAAGAGGCGAACGGTGCCGGCATCAGGTCGCAGCAAGCCCAGGCTGACCCGCAACAGGGTGCTCTTGCCCGAGCCGTTGTCGCCCACGACCGCCACGAACTCGCCCTCGTGGACCCGAAGCGACACCTCTTGGAGGACGGGGACGGTGCCGTAGCCGAAGCTGACTCGGTCGAGCTCGACTGCTGCGACGGGAGGTGGCGCCGTCGACACTCGCGTCACCGGCAGCCGAGCGCCGTCGCGAACTGCGTGGCCTGTTGGCGGACCAGCTCCGGGAGGCCGGCACGGGCCTGCTCCTCGGTCACCGCGTCGAGCGGGGAGACGTCGAGCAACTTCACGCCCGCCTCCCTCGCGACCACCTCGGCATCCTTTCGGCCCTCCACCGGCTCCACCAGCACGTGCCCGATGCCCGCGCCCTTGATCTCGGCGACCAGCTCGGCCAGCTTGCCACTCGACGCGCCTGCCTCGGGGTTGATGCCCGTGACGGCGTGCTGGCGGTGACCGTAGGGCCTGAGCAGGTAGCCGTATGCCTGGTGGCTGACGATCGCCTCGTCGAACCGGCACTCCCCGCCCAGGAGCTCACCCAGCTCTGCTCGCAACGCCAGGAGGTCGTCGCGGACCCGACCGGCGTTCTCGCGGTACGTGGCCGCCCGCTCGGGGTCGGCGGCGGCGAAGGCGTCGCCCGTGCGCACGGCGAGGTCGGCCATGATCTCCGGGTCGAGCCACATGTGCGGGTCGACGCCCTTCCCGGCCTGCTTCCCGTCCTCCTCCTCGCCGTGCTCGTCGTGCCCGTCGTGCCCGTCGCCGGCACCCGGCTCGAGGACCCGGTCGCCGGCGACCTCGACGAGGGAGACGACCCGTCCCGACGTTGCAGTGACCGCCTGCTCCACCTGCGGCTGGAACCCGATGTCGCCCAGGAACAGGATGACATCGCTCCTCTCGACGGCGGTTCGTTGGCGGGGGGTGAGGTCGAGGTCGTGGGCTTCGAGGCCGCCGGCGGTGAGGAGCGAGACGTCCGCCTGCGGTGCCACCCGCTCGGCGACCCAGGCGAGGGGGTACACGGCGGCTGCCACGGAGATGCCGTCGCTCCCGCTGGCGTTGCCCGACCCGCGGTCTCCGCACCCAGCACCAGCGGCGAGGGTCACGGCGCCAACCAGGACCACGAAACGGCGAACCGCCCTCTCCCTTCGCGCTGCAGTGCCAACATGAGAAGGATAATCGTTCCCACGGGGGAGCTGTGGGCGGCACTGCGCGCCGTAGCCACCGAGCACGTTGCCGGTGTCGATCGACTGGCCGCCGCCTACCGGTGATCGGCCCCGGGCGGTGGTCACCGGCGGGTCCCTGCTCGTCGGTGCTGTCGCGCGGACCGACCTGATCGACCCGTCGAGCACCGAGGCGTTGGCCCGGGCCCTGTGGCGGTCCATCAACGGCGAACTGCTGACCCTCCCCGACGACGTCGCCGTGTTCCCCACCCACGGCGCCGGGTCGTTCTGCTCGGCTGCCGGCGGGGCCGGCGGTGGACGACGATCGGCGCCGAGCGGCGAGCGAACCCGCTGCTCCGGGTGGAGGACGAGGACGCGTTCGTCCGTGCCGTGCTGGGCAGCTTCGGCAGCTACCCGCCGTACTTCCTGCGCCTCCGCGAGCGCAACCGCCTCGGCCCCCGCGTGTTCGGCGCCATCACCTTCCTCGACCGCCTCGACGCCGGCCACGTCGCCCGCCTGCGCGGTCGCGGTGCGGTCGTCGTCGACGTCCGGCCGGTGGGCGACTACGCCGCGGGGCACATCCCGGCGTCGCTGGCCAACACCCTGCGACCGCAGTTAGCCTCGTGGCTCGGGTGGCTGGTCGAGGACCGGTCGGTGCCGCTCGTGTTCGTGACCGACGACCACACCGACCGCCGCGAGCTGTTGCGGCAGTGCCTGAACATCGGCTACGAGCACCTCGCCGGAGAGATCGGCATCGACGCCTGGCGGGCCGGTGGCGGCGACGTCACCACGACGACGATGGTGAGCGCCGAGGAAATGGACGCCCGGCGAGTCGTCGACGTGCGGCAGCCGAACGAGTTCGCTTCGGGCCACGTCCCGGGCGCCAGCAACGTCTCGGTGTCCGTCCGCTCCATCGGAGCGCTCGCCGCCCTCTACCCGGCCGTGTGGGGGCTGGGCCAGCTCGTCACCGGCACCCTGTCCGACCGCGTCGGTCGCAAGTGGCTCATCGCCGGCGGGATGTGGGTCCAGGCCGGCGCCATCGCGGAGGTCGCCGAGACCTCCGGGTTCGCTCCGTGGGCGGGCGCCGTCGCCCTGCTCGGCGCGGGTACCGCCTGGTCTATCCGACGCTGCTCGCCGCCATCGGCGACGTCGCCCACCCGAGTTGGCGGGCCTCGTCGGTCGGCGTCTACCGGCTGTGGCGGGACAGCGGATTCGCCGTGGGCGCCCTCGTCGCCGGCACGGTGGCCGACGCCGTCGACCTGCGAGCGGCCATCTGGGTCGTCGCCGCGCTCACGGCCACCTCCGGGCTGGTCGTCGCCGTGCGCATGTACGAGACACGCCGGGCGGCGAGTGCCCCGTGCTCGTCGTAGCAGGCGTCGCCGCGTCGCTCACGAGATCCGGATGCCCTGCTGCGCGGCAGCCCGATCGGCGATGTCGGCGAACTCCCGGTCCCCGCTGGCGCTGAGCAGGTGGAGCTGGCGTTCCAGCGCCGGGCGGCGGGTGGGCGGGGCGACGGAGAGGAGGTCGTCGAGCGCCCCCCGAAGCCGCCTGGCCACCCGGAGCGACCTGCCGGCGTAGAGACGGATCTCGTCGAACGCCAGGTCCACGTAGTCGTCCCACGCGAAGCGAGGGGCGATGACGCGGACCGCTCCCCGCCCGTCGAGACGGACGGGAAAGGGGATGCGGCGAGTGGCGAGGCGGCGGAGGAGGTCGTGGAGCTGGTCGATGACCTGCACCGCCGTCGTCGGGTCGTTCACCCCGGGGGAAAGGGCCCGCTCGGCGATGTCCACGAGCTGGCGGAACGCGAAGGCGGGGTCCTGGTGCATCGTCCGCTCCAGTCCCAACGCCAGGCACCCCCGGAGCTCGTCGACGTCGACCCGATCACGGTCCCCCCACACCTGGAGTAGCGGCGCTCCCTCGGCGAGGAACTCCCCGACCAGGGGGACGATCCGCACCACGAGGTCGGCATCGGAGGCCAGATCGAGGAGTCGCTCCTCGTCGACGGCCACACACACGCCGGGCCGTTCCGCCGGCACGACGAGGGCGGGCGGGCCGAGGTGGTCGGTGTCGCCGGCGTGGACGGCCTCCTCGCCCATCTCCTCGGGGCACATCGTCACCAGCTCGTCACGGCCCTCCTCGGCCACGGCGTTGATCACGGTCACCGCCCGGGTGGCCTGGGCGATGTGGTCGATGTAGCGGACGAACAGGGCAAGGCTCAACAACGAGAGAGCCAGTGACACCGACACCGCCAGCGCAGGGACGAACGGCGCGTCGCCGCCGCCTCCCGCCTTGACGGCGGGCAGGACGAGCAGCGAATACACGAAGGTCGCGATGTAGACACCGAGCACGCTCTGCACCAGACGGTCCCTGATGAACGACCGAAGGACTCGGGACGAGTACTGCCCGCTGGCCAGCTGCAGCACGACCATCGTCACCGAGAAGATGAGGCTGAGGGAGGTGACCATGGCTGCGGCGATGGTGGAGAGGAGGTTGCGGGCGCTCTCCGGGCCGCCGGCGAAGAGGAACCATGCTGTTCGCTCCTGGGGGATGCGCCGGTCGATGGCGACAGTGGCCGCCGCGAGGGCCACGGCGCCCGCCACGCACAGCGCCGGGACGAACCACAGGCTCATCCGCAGCCGCTCTCGGAACGAGAAGACCCGGGCGCTTGCCGTCACGGTGTCTGCTTCCCCGCCCTGGAGGCGCCCGGCATCATGGGCGTGTCCTTACCCGGCCGGCGTGCTTCTTGCCCTCGGCGTCACTCCTCCACGGCAGCCAACTCGTCCTCGAAGCCACCGGCGTCGCCGTTTTCCACCGTGGCGGTGGGGCGCAGGCAGTAGCCGGTGGCGCTCGACCCCTGGACCTCGAGGCCGAGCCACACGAGCCGCGAGCGGAGCGCCGCCATGCGGGTGGCGAGCACGTTGGGGCGGGTGATGCCCTCGGGCCAGGCGGCGCGGATCAGCTCGTCGCGCAGCACCGGGCGGCCGAACTCCCGGAGCAGCAGCGCGGCCAGTGCCTGCTCCTTGGCCGGCAGGTGCACCGAGCGCAGGCCCACGCGCAGCATTCCCAGCTCGTCGAGCTCGGGCTTGGCGTGCCGGTGCTCGAGCGCCCGCAGTGAGAGCTGCTGCAGCCGGAGGCGCATCTCGCGTTCACCGCCGGACCGCCACATCCAGTCCTGCCGGCAGTCGGCGCTCACCGGCGGGTCGCTCCCGTCGTCCACCACGACGAGGCGCGGTACGGACGACCCCTGCAGCGCCGCCAGCTCGGCCCGGTCGGCCGGCCAGGAGACCACCCTCGTGCCGCCGTTGCCCGCATCGTCGCCACGCTCGACGCCCGGGTGCGGGGATGGTCGTGACATGCCCGTCTCCTGATGGCGACCCCCGACGGGCCCCTGCGGCCAGGGGGCGTTGACCGCAGGGACCGTGCCGCCGGGTGAGAATCTCAGACCGCTTCCGCGCCCATCTCGCCGGTGCGCACCCGCATGAGGTGCTCCACGTCGATGATCCACACCTTGCCGTCACCGATCTTCCCGGTGTAGGCGCATTTGCGGATGATCTCGGCGACGCGGTGGGCGTCGTCAACGGAGCACAGGACCTCCACCTTGAGCTTCGGGAGCAGGTCGACGGTGTACTCGGCGCCCCGGTAGGTCTCGGTGTGACCCCCCTGGCGGCCGAACCCGCGGACCTCCGTGACGGTGATTCCCTGCACACCGTCGCTCTTGAGCCCGTCCTTCACGGACTCGAGCATCTGGGGCTTGATGACGGCGGTGACCAGTCTGATCACGACGTGGCTCCCGTCGACATGGCCGCGGCCGGGCGGGCGCCGCCGAGCGGCATGGCCGGCAGCGCCGGCGTGATGTCCGGGCCGTAGCCGGGATAGCCGTGCTCGGGCACGTCGAGCCCGGCCAGCTCCTCCTCCTCGGAGACGCGGAGGCCGACCGTGACCTTGATGGCCAGGAACAGCAGGCCTGCCGTGAGGGCCACGAAGGCGGCGACGGCGGCGACCCCGATGATCTGGCTCACCAGCTGATCGGCGCCGCCGCCGTACAGGAGGCCCTGCTGCCAGAAGTCGGTGTCCTCGGTGGCGAACAGACCGACGCAGATCGTGCCGAAGGCACCGCATACCCCGTGCACCGAGATGGCGCCCACGGGGTCGTCGACCCCCACGCGCTCGAAGAAGAACACGGCGGCCACCACGAGCACCCCGGCGCCGGCGCCGATGGCGATGGCCCCCACGTTGCTCACCGCGGCCGCCCCCGCCGTGATCCCGACGAGGCCGGCCAGCATGCCGTTGGCGGCCATGGCGACGTCGGGCTTCCCGGTCTTCATCCACACGGCGAGCATGGCGGAGATGGCGCCGGCCGCCGCGGCGAGGGTCGTGGTCACGGCGATGCCGCCGATGGCGTCGTCGGCCTCCAGCTCCGACCCCGCGTTGAACCCGTACCACCCCACCAGGAGGATGAACGTGCCGATGACGGCGAAGGGGATGCTGTGGGCCGGGATGGCCCTCGGCTTGCCGTCCGGGCCGTACTTGCCGATGCGAGCGCCGAGGATTATGGCGCCCATCAGGGCGGCGACCCCGCCCGTCATGTGGACCATCGTGGAGCCGGCGAAGTCGTGGAACGGGGTGGAGAGCTTGGAGAGCCATCCACCGCCCCAGTTCCAGTGGACGACGACGGGATAGATGAGCGCCGAGATGACCAGCGAGTAGATGAAGTAGCTCTTGAACTTCGTCCGCTCGGCCATCGCGCCGGACACGATGGTCGCCGCAGTGGCCGCGAAGGCGGTCTGGAAGATGAAGGTGACGGGGACGGTCAACGTCGCGTACTGGAATGCTCCGTCGCCGAGGAACCAGCCGCCGGAGCCGAAGAAGTCGTTCCCGCCGGTGCCGAAGGCGATGGCGTAGCCGACGGCGAAGAAGGCGATGGCTCCGGCGCAGAAGTCCATCAGGTTCTTCATCATGATGTTCGCCACGCTCTTGGCCCGTGTCAGCCCGGCCTCGACGAGGGCGAAGCCGGCCTGCATGAAGATGACGAGCACCGCCGCCACCAGCACGAACACGTTGTCGAGGTTGGCCTGCACGTCCTCGGCGGAGATGGGCGCCTCCTGCGCCCACGCGGCATCGCCACCGAGCACCACCAGGCCGGCGGCGAGTGCCGCCCCCGCCACGAGTTTCTTCCTGGGTCGCATCACCGCTGTTTCGTCCTTTCGTCGTTGACCGCTCCGAGGCCGCCGGCGGCTCCGTGGCGCGGAGGTTTCCGAGAAGGGCGCTGTTGGGCCTTGCCGAAGTTCGGCAAGGGCGCTCCTGGGCGTCGACGCCGACCCGTCCACTCGGCTCACCTCCGATGCGACGGTAGGCACCGGCTGTGTCGGAGCCGTCTCAGGAGGATGAACTCCTTGTTTCGCAATCCGTCGCTCGCCTCGCCGCTGGAAGTGAGGCGCGCCTAACATCTACTGTTCGGCGGACCTTATTATTGGGCCAAGGGAGGGCACGTCGTGCGCGTCGTCATGTTCGGGTACCAAACGTGGGGCCACCGGACCCTGCAGTCGCTGCTCCGGTCCGAGCATGAAGTGGCGTGTGTGGTGACCCACCCGCCGAGCGGGCACGCCTACGAGAAGATCTGGAACGACTCCGTGGCCGAGCTCGCCGCCGAGAGCGGCGTGCGCGTGCTGGTGCGCAGCCGTCCCGACGACGAGGAGCTGGTGACCGGGCTCAAGGAGGCGGACGCCGACATCATCGTGGCGACCAACTGGCGGACCTGGATCCCGCCGCACATCTTCGGGTTGGCCCGCCACGGCACCCTCAACGTCCACGACTCGCTGCTCCCCGCCTACGCCGGCTTCGCGCCGCTGAACTGGGCGTTGATCAACGGCGAGAAGGAGGTCGGGGTGACCACGCACATGATGGACGCCGACCTCGACGCCGGCGACATCGTCCTGCAGCGCGCCGTCCCCGTAGGCCCACGGGACACGGCGACGGATCTGTTCCACAAGACCCTTGCGCTGTTCGGCCCCATCACCCTCGACTCGCTCCAGCTCATCGCCTCCGGACGCACCGACTGGACGAGGCAGGACCGTTCGAAGGCCAGTTTCTTCCACAAGCGGTCGGTCGAGGACAGCCGCATCGACTGGACGTGGCCGGCCGAGGACATCGCCAACCTGGTGCGGGCGCAGTCGGATCCCTATCCGAACGCGTTCACCTTCCACGGCGGGGAGCGCATCCGGATCGTGGCCGCCTCGGTGTCCGAGCGGCGCTACGGCGGCACCCCGGGCCGCATCTTCATCCGCGAGGGCAGGGGAGTGGTCGTGGTCGCCGGCGCCGAGGCCCGGCGGGGCTGCAGCCGCGGCCTCCTCGTGGAGCGGGTGCGCACCGACGACGGCGAGGAGCACGACGCCAACGACTACTTCCGGTCCATGGGTGGCTACCTGGCCAGCCACGCCTGAGCGACGGGCGCGCATCTCCGGTGCCCGTCGCCCCGTTGGCGTTGCCCGCCGGCGAGTGCCACGTCTGGTGGGCTCGAGCGGGCGCCGCGACGCTGGCGTCGGCCTGGCTGCTCGACGGCGACGAGCTGGCTCGCGCCGAGCGCTTCCGCGCCGGGCACGATCGGCTGCGGTACGTCGCCGCCCACGCCCTCGCCCGCCTGGTCGTGGGCCGCTATCTGGCGCACCACCCGGCCACGTTGCGCTTCGCCGCCCGCTGCACCACCTGCGGCGGGTCGCACGGGAAGCCCCACCTGGCCGACCAGGGCAGCGACCTCCAGCTGTCGATCTCGCACTCCGGCGACCGCGTGGTGATCGCGGTGGCGCGCGGCGTCGCCGTTGGCGTGGACGTCGAGCAGGTGCACGGGTTCGCGGCCGAGGACGCGCTCGCCGACGCCGTGCTGTCACCGCTCGAGCGCGGCGTGGTGGAGGCGCTGCCGGTCGCCGCCCGGACGGCCGCGCTCCTGCGGTACTGGGTCCGGAAGGAGGCCGTCCTGAAGGCCACTGGCCACGGGCTCGCGGTGTCGCCGGCCTCACTCACCGTGTCGGCACCCGACCAGCCCGCCCGCCTGCTCGCCTGGGCGCCGCCCTCCGGGCTCGCCGTGCCGGTGCTGCTGCACGACCTCGCCCCGGGCCCCGCGTTCGTCGGGTGCGTCGCCTTGCTCACCGTGGTGGTGCACCGCGTCGTGGAGCGCGAGGGATCGGCCCTCCTCACCCTCGGCGGAGACGGTGGACAGCGATGGCCGACGATGTTAGGCTCACCTAATAAGTCATAAGAGGGAACCCTAATAATTCCGACTGCGGCGCTCGCCGTGTGATGGGGGAACGTGATGACAGCGGCTCTTCCGACCGACCGCCTGCCGGCCTACGACGTCGTCGGCGTGGGCTTCGGGCCTTCCAACCTCGCGCTCGCCATCGCCATCGAGGAGCACAACCACGGCGTGGGCATCGACGACGGCGTGTCCGGGGTGTTCCTCGAACGGCAGCCGGCGTTCGGGTGGCACCGGGGGATGCTCATCGACGACGCCACCATGCAGGTGTCGTTCCTGAAGGACCTGGTGACGCTGCGCAACCCGGCCAGCGAGTTCGGCTTCCTGTCCTACCTGCAGAGCAAGGACCGGCTGCTCGACTTCATCAACCAGAAGAGCCTCTACCCATTGCGCGTCGAGTTCCACGACTACTTCGAGTGGGCGGCCGCCAAGGTCGCCGCCTGCGTGCGCTACGGCCGTGAGGTCACGGCGCTGCGGCCCGTCGCCGGTGACGGCGGCATCGCGGCGATCGACGTCGTCGCCGGCGACGGCACCGTGCACCGAACCCGCAACCTGGTGCTCGGCACCGGGCTCGAACCCAGCCTTCCCGTCGGCACGTCGGTGAGCGGACGGATCTGGCACAGCTGTGACCTCCTCGGCCGCGTGGACAGAGTCGCCTCTTCCCCGTCGCGGTTCGTCGTCGTGGGCGCCGGCCAGAGCGCGGCAGAGGCGACGGCCTTCTTGCACCGCAGGTTCCCGACCGCCGAGGTGTGCGCCGTGTTCTCCCGCTACGGCTACAGCCCGGCCGACGACAGCTCGTTCGCCAATCGGATCTTCGACCCGGCCGCCGTCGACGAGTTCTACGGGGCGCCACGGGCGGTCAAGCGCATGATCGTGGACTACCACCGGAACACGAACTACTCGGTGGTCGACCACGACCTCATCCAGGACCTCTACGGGCGCATGTACCAGGAGGCCGTGCTCGGGGTGCAGCGCTTGCGGCTGTTCAACGTCTGCCGCCTGGCCGAGGTGGTGGAGGACGACGACGGCGTGCGCACGACGGTGGAGTCGCTGATGACCGGCGAGAAGACGGTGCTGGATGCCGACGTCGTCGTCTACGCCACCGGCTACCGCGCCGGGGATCCGTCACGCCTGCTCGGCGAGCTGGGCCGGTACTGCTGCTACGACGACGACGGCCGGCTGCGCGTGGAGCGGGACTACCGGGTGAGGACGGTGCCCGAGCTGCAGTGCGGCATCTACCTCCAGGGCGGCACCGAGCACACCCACGGCATCTCCTCGTCGCTCCTGTCGAACACCGCCGTGCGGGCGGGCGAGATCCTCGACTCGATCGTCGCCTGGCGGGCGGCGGCGAGAGCCGAGCAGCCCCGGTACGTCCTCGCCGGCAGCCAGGCCGGCGACGCCGCCGTCCCGACGCCGCGCTGAAGTCACCCGCCTCGCTCCGGTGACTTTCGCCACTTCCGCGGCGCGCCTCGGCCAACCCGGTGACGGGTGGGCCCGACCGCTCCCCGAGACCACCCTGGCCGACACCTTCGCCGCCCGGGCGTCGGCCACGCCGGACGCCCCCGCCGTGGCGTTCGGCGGCGTCGTGCTCACCTACGCCGAGCTGGAGACCCGTGCGGGGCGCCTGGCGTCGTTGCTCGCCGAGCGCGGAGCCGGGCCCGACGGCGTCGTCGCCGTGGCGCTGCCCCGCTCGGTCGACCTCGTGGTGGCGTTGCTGGCCGCCCACCGGGCCGGCGCCGCCTACCTCCCCCTCGACACCGACTACCCGGCCGAGCGCCTGGCCCTCATGGTCGCCGACGCAGCGCCGGCGCTCGTGGTGACGAGCGCGAGGGTCGCGGGGTCGCTGCCGGGCACGGCGTCGCGCCTGCTGGTGGACGACCGCCAGACGCGGCGGGAGCTGGGGGACGCGCCTGTCCTCCCGCCCGGGTCGGGCGGGCTGCGGCCGGCGCACCTGGCCTATGTCATCTACACCTCGGGGTCGACGGGGCGGCCCAAGGGCGTCGCCGTCTCCCACCGCTCGATCGTCAACCGCCTGCTGTGGATGCAGGCGGAGTACGGCCTGGCGGCCGACGACCGGGTGCTGCACAAGACCTCCACGAGCTTCGACGTGTCGGTGTGGGAGCTCTTCTGGACGCTGACGGCCGGCGCCACCCTCGTCGTGGCCGAGCCGGGCGGGCACCGGGACCCCGCCTATCTGGCCGCCCTCGTCCGGCGCCAGCAGGTCACCACCGCCCACTTCGTCCCTTCGATGCTCCAGGCCTTCCTGGCCGAGCCGGCGGCCGCCCGGTGCAGCTCGCTCCGCCGCGTCATCTGCAGCGGCGAGGCCCTCCCCGCTGAGCTGCGGGACCGCTTCTACCGGGTCTTCGGCGGCGGCGGGCCCGCGCTGCACAACCTGTACGGGCCCACCGAGGCGGCGGTGGACGTCACCTGGTGGCCGTGCGGCCCGAACGAGGTGGGGCCGGTGCCCATCGGCCGGCCAGTGTGGAACACCGCACTGCGCGTGCTCGACCACCAGCTGGCCCCCGTGGCGCCGGGCGGCACGGGCGAGCTCTACCTCGCCGGCGTGCAGCTGGCCCGCGGCTACCTCCACCGGCCGGGGCTGACCGCGGAGCGTTTCGTCGCCGACCCGTTCGGGGCGCCGGGCGAGCGCATGTACCGCACCGGCGACGTGGCCCGCTGGCGGGACGACGGCGCCCTGGAGTACCTGGGCCGGGTCGACCACCAGGTGAAGATCCGCGGCTTTCGGGTGGAGCCGGGCGAGGTGGAAGCGGCGCTGGGCGGCTGCGCCGGCGTCGCGCAGGCCGCGGTGCTGGCCCGCCACGACGAGCCCGGCGGCACGCGCCTGGTCGCCTACGTGGTGGCCGAACCCGGCGCCCGTCCCACGGCCGAGGACCTGCGGGGCCACCTGGCGGCCCGGCTGCCGGCGCACATGGTGCCCGCCGTGTTCGTGGCCCTGGAGGCCATGCCGCTCTCGGCCAACGGGAAGCTCGACCGTCGGGCCCTCCCCGCCCCCGACCTCGCCGCGCTGGCCTCCGAGGGCCCAGCGCGCACCCCGGCGGAGGACGTGCTGTGCCGGCTGTTCGCCGAGGTGCTCGGCCTCCCCCGGGTGGGCGTGGACGACAGCTTCTTCGCACTGGGGGGCGACAGCATCCGGGCCATGCTGCTGGCCGGGAAGGCCCGCCGGGCGGGCCTCGCCTGCAGCACGCCGGACGTGTTCGACCACCCGACGCCGGCCCGGCTGGCCGCTGTCGCGGCGGCGCACGCCGGCGAGGGCG
>JALYMX010000310.1 GCA_030773495.1 Actinomycetota bacterium
CGTGGGACTCGTAGTCGAGGCGGGGCCGGCGCACATGAACCGCCGGTGAGTGCTCGATGAGGCCCTCCTCGGCCGCGTAGCGGTAGAACCCGGTGACGGTCGACAGCCGTCTGCCGATGGTGGCGCGAGCCTTGCCCCGTTCTTCGAGCTCTCTGGCGTACATCTCGATGTCGCTGCGGTGGGCGTCGAACAGGCGCAGCTGGCGGAGCTGGCACCAGGCGAGGAACTGGCGCAGGTCGAGGGCGTACGCCTCACGGGTGCGGCCGGCGTAGCCGGCCAGGAAACAGGCGAGGGCGATGACTTCTCGATCCGCGGTGCGGGGGTCGTAGAGGTCGAGGGACGTGGTGTCCGCCATGGCGGCTCTCCTCTCGGTTGAGAGCCGGGCTCGAGCCGGGGCGGTTCGCGCCCAGCTCGGTTCTTCACCGTGGAGGGTACGCCGTCACGACGCGCCGTTAGCAGGATGCTGAAAAAGCCGTCGTAGGTGCTCGCGATCGTTGGCGGCGCGCGGTAGACCGCGAAGATGCGAGGGAAGCCGGAACAGCAGCTGTCGATGCTCACGTCGCTGAGCACCGAGGATCTGATCCCCAAGGATCATCCGATCCGCCGGATCCGCAAGGTCGTTGACGAGGTGCTCGCCGAGCTCGACGGCGAGTTCGCAGCGAGGTACTCGCGGATCGGGCGGCCTAGCGTCCCGCCCGAGCAGCTGTTGAAGGCCACCATCCTGATGGCGCTGTACTCGCTGCGCAGCGAGCGGGCGTTCTGCGAGCGCCTGAACTACGACCTTTTGTTCAAGTGGTTCCTGGACCTGCCCATCGACACCAAGGCCTTCGATCCGACGTCGTTCACCAAGCACCGCGAACGGCTCCTGACCCACGAGATCGCCGACCGCTTCTTCGCCGCGGTGGTGCGCCAGGCCAAGCTGCGCCGCTACGTCTCGAGCGACCACTTCTCGGTTGACGGAACGCTGCTGGAGGCGTGGGCGTCGCACAAGAGCTTCAAGCCCAAGGACGGCTCCGGACCCGGTGGGCCCTCGGGCCGCAACGCCGAGGTCCACTTCCTAGGCGCCCCGCGCACCAACAAGACGCACGCCTCGACCACCGATCCCGAGGCGCTGCTCGCTCGAAAGTCCAACAACGCCGCGGCCAGGCTCTGCTACGCCGGGCATCTCCTCACGGAGAACCGCAGCGCGCTGATCGTCGACATCGAACTCACTCAGGCCGACGGCTACGCCGAGCGCGCCGCCGCGCTGGAGATGCTCGCCCGACTGCCCCTTCGGCAGCGGAGGCGCACTGTCGGTGCCGACAAGGCCTACGACACCGCCGGCTTCGCCGCCGACTGCCGGCAGATGGGCGTCACCCCCCACGTCGCGCAGAACACCACCAACCGGCGCTCAGCCATCGACGGGCGCACCACCCGCCACCGAGGGCACCGGACCAGCCAGCGGATCCGCGCTCGGATCGAAGAACCCTTCGGCTGGATCAAGACCGTCGCCGGTGGCCGCAAGCTCCGCTACCGAGGCCGACAACGCAACCGGTCCTGGTTCCTCTTCGCCGGCGCCACCTACAACCTCATCCGCATCGCCGCACTCGACGCTCGACCCGCATAGACGCCGCCCCGCCGCAACGCACCGCGGCGAGCCATTCGCCCAGACTCCCCGGCCATGGGCAGTGAACCGCCGACGACCACCCGCTCATCGGGGCACGGAGCGAGCGGCGACCACCGGAAACGGCCCACATGTCAGGCCACCGCAGGATCAGTCGTTCTTCCGCACCCTGTTAGGCGCTCATGGCACCTCCGGGACGGCCTGGCATTCCGCGCGGCTGTTCGGAGTCGTCGACGGCACCGGGAGCGAAGCCGTGATCAAGCCTCTCGAGCACGTTCCTGGTGGGGTCGGACGAGCGGGGACGTGCTATACGCGAGACGTGCGACCCGCTGCTGGACCCTCAGGTGACCTTTCGCAACCCGCTGGTGGAGCCGCACCTCCTCCTCGGTCGGCCTGACGCGCCGGAGGGCGCTGCCTTTCCGGCAGCGCCCTCCACTCTCGCCACGTGCAAGCGGCTACTTCTTGGTGTGGATCACGATGCTCCCGCCCTCGATGGCGTCAGCGGCAGCGGCGTCGTCGGCGGAACCGCTCTGGTTGTCGTAGATCACACCGCCGGTGGCCTTGTCCCAGATCTTGATGCGGAAGCGGTCCGCGCCACCACCGCCAGTGACCTGACCGTCGTTCGCTGTGAGCATGAAGCCGTAGTCGCCGGCGCCGTTGATCGTCCCGGACCCCTTGTACTGCGCCTTCGGCCCCGACACGACCAACCACTCATAGGAGGTGGAGTGGAAATTGAGGTTCCCGGCGTGGAACTGGAACTGAGTGTTCCCGTCCGGAACCGTCGCCCCCTTCTTGTACTTCGACACGAAGCCGAAGTTGGCCCTGCCCGTCAGGCTGGGGTCAGCGGTGTAGGCGCCGGCGGGCGAGTCGATCCACCCGCCGCCGGTCACGAACCCGGCGCTCGCGTCGTAGACCACGACGTACTGGAAGATGCTGTTGCCCGAGTCGCCGTCGTCGTCGGTCACGCTCAGCTTAAGCGTGTAGATCCCCGCCGCGGTGTAGGCGTGGTTGGCGCTGCACGTGCCACCGGCGATGTTGCCCGCCGAGCTCGTGGTGTCCCCCCAGTCGACCGAGCAGGTGTGGGTGTCGTTTGTGCCGGGATCGGTGAACGGAGCACTGGCGTTGACGCCCGTGTTGACGGCGACGGGATCGAGCGGCGCTGTGATGAGGCCGACGCTGGGGGCGACGTTCTTCAGAATGGTAACGGCGACACTGTCCCTGCTGACGTTGTGCGAGTCGGTCCCCGTCAGGGTTACGGAGTAGTCCCCGTCGTCGGTGCAACTGAAGGTGGTCACCACTGCGTTGGGGCTGCCGAAGGTGCAGGTAGCGCCAGTGTCGACGTTGCTCGTCGACGCGTACGTCCACTGCACCGCGACGGTGTCGCCGGGGTCGGGATCGGAAGCCGTCCCGCTCAGGGTCAACGGTGTCCCCTCGTCACCCGCGTAAGGGCCGCCGGCACTGACCAGCGGGGGCCGGTTGGTCGGCTGCCATTCAACGAGCACTCGGTTCGAGGTCTGCGTCGTGCCCGTTGCGTCGATGAACGAGGCCTCGATCGTGTCTGTCCCCGCCAGGGTGCTCGAGTAGCTGAACGCTGCCTCACCGCTGGAGTTGGTCACGGTCGTGCCGAGCACGCCGGCGTTGGGACCGGACACTGCGGTGAAGGTCACGGTCTTCCCGACGGCGGGGTTGTTGTTTACCGTAACGGCGGCGGTCACGGTCTGTGTGCTGCCCACCGGAGCGCTCTGGCTCGGCGGCGAGAGAACGATGTCGCTGATGACGACGTTGACACCGCCGATGGCCGCCGCTCGGCCGGTACTGGCGTTGCGGGCGAGGACCTTGAGAAAGGCCGGGAAGGTCACGTACTCGTCGTGCCAGCAGCATACGTCGAAGGCGTTGGTGATCCCGATTGCCAGTCCGTCAGTAGTGGGGGTGATGTTGCTGTACTGGGGCGGGAAGTTGAAGGTGAACGAGCCGAGGTCGCCCAGGTAGGGGTAGGGCCCACCCTCGCTAGCCGTGAAGTTGGAGGAGAAACCCATGAGCCCGCCGCCGCCGTTGACGAAGGCGGCGACCGCGGACCGCCTTGCCCCGAGCCGCAGGTTGTCCGCGGCGTTGAGGCCCCCGCCGGGCGTGTTGCGGAAGTCACTCGCCACCGCCACCATGGCGAAGCCGCCAAGCGGCTGGGTCGAGATGGCGGGCCCGCTCACGTAGGTGACGGGCTTACCCGAACCCGCGGAGATGGCATTCCAGAAGGTCCGGGTGTTCGCGGTCGACGAGGTCGCCGAGTCGACGACCAAAATGCCCGTGCCACCGCTTGTCACGTTGGCCAGTACCGAGTTCACGATCTGGACGTAGTTGGCGATCGGGCCGTGGCCGTTCGGCCCGCCGTCCTCGCCGTCTATGCCCATGAGGACGAGAGGGCCGCCGGCGGCGCCAGTAGCCGGCGACGCAGGCAAAAGCGCACCAATCACAGAAGCAAGCAACCAGATGAGCAGCACCGATCCCGCTGTGCGGGCCCGGCCGGGCGTAGTTCGAGCAGTCGGACTCGTCATCACACGTCTCCTCCTTGGGTTGTTGTTCCTCTCCACCTGCGTCGCGAGCTGTCGCCCGACACTTCCGACAAGCGGGTTGAGGAGTTGAAAAAGGGCGTGGCGACGAGCAGGCAACGAGTACAGGACGGGCGAACGCAGGGCGGCCTGCGCAGCCGTCGTTGTCCCCGCGTGCGCTGGGCGGCCCCAGGCCGGCGGGCGGCGCCAGCCACGCTTGTCCGTATCGAGCCTTCAAAGAGTCCCGCCCCCCGGCGCCTCTCGCAGCCACCCCCCGGTAGCTGCTGACGATTCTGGCGGTCCCGCTGTCCCGCCCGCCAGGGACAGATGTCCCTATTCGGGTGGGATCTTCCGCCCCGGGGGGTACGGCGCGCCCTGGGCGCCGGCCGCCGCCTCCACCGCGGCGTGGAGCTCGTCGAGCACCGCCCGTACCGGCTGGTTCTGCAGGAGGATCCGCCCCACTGCCTCGTTCATGGCATCGGTGACCTCCGGCCAGTAGGAAACGACCGGACGGAACCATCCCGCCTCGAGCGCCTCCCGGATGGCGGTGAACGTCTCCCGTTTCTCCTCGGCCACCTTCCCATAGGCGTCGCTGCGAATCGACGGCCAGGCGTTCGCCTCCACCAGGAACTCCTGTGACTCCTTCGACATCAGGAACCGGGCCAGCGACACGGCAACCTCCCGCTGCCGGCCGGAGACACCGGCGGGGACGGCGAGGACATCCCCTCCTATGACGTGCGCGGCGCGCGACGGCCCGCTCCATCCGGAGTAGACGTGGAACCGCCCGAGCTCGTCTCGATTGGCCATCACCGCCGATGTGAAGGACCAGTTCTGGGCGAGCAGGGAACGACCGTTGACGAGGTAGTCCACCTCGGTGTCGAACTTCGCGAACAGACTCTCCCTCGCCAGCAGGCCGTCGCGCCAGAGGCCTTGGAGATCCTCGAAGGCCCGGACTGATCCTTCGTCGTTCAGCACCACCGGGTCGCCACCGTAGGAGATGATCCATTCCGACACGGTCACCGCCGCTGGGTCTCCCTCCGCAAGAGACAGCGTCACGGCCGGCCGGCCGGCGACCGCCTTCAGCTTCGTTGCCACCGACCGCAGCTCGTCGGTGGTGCGGGGCGGCGCCACAGCGGCCTGGCGCAGCGCCTCCCGATCCACGTAGGTGACGCGGACGTTGGGCCGGAACGGGAGGAACAGCTGGCGCCCCGCGAACCGCCCCGGGACCATCGAGTCGATGACCTCGGATGGAACCTCCACGTCGGACAGGTCGTCCACGAGCTGCTGGTCGACGAGCGGCTTGAGCGCCAGGTTGTCCTGGGCGAACAGATGAATGGTTGGCTTGGCCCGGCGACGGTCCGCCCTGAGCCGGTCGATCAACTCCGACGCTCCCACCGCTGTCACCAGATCGATCCGAGACGCCGGCGGGTTCCGGAAACGGGTGAGCAGCTCCAGGTTGACCCTCGTCCTGGTGCGGTCCTCGAAGCGGCTCAGGAGCTGCTGGATGGCCAGCTTCTCCTCATCCGGGACGGAGATGCTGAAGGTGATGGCGGTGGCGCCGGCGCTAGTCTCGAGTCCCGGCGCGTCCCCCCCGCCGCAGGCGGCCGTGAGGAGCACGAGCACCAAGGTGCCGAGGGTCCGGCGACGCCGACAGCTCACATCAGCCGTCCCCGAGCGTCGCTTGACCGAGTCCTGCCTCCCGGGCACGGATGATCGCCTGGCTCCGCCCGGCCACGCCGAGCTTGGCGTAGATCTCGGTAGCGCAATTCCTCACCCTCTTCTCTCCGACGCCCAACTTGCTCGCGATGGCGGCGTTGTTGAGGCCCTCAGCCATCAGTTCGAGCACCTGGTGCTCGCGATCGGTCAGCTCCGGGAAGGCCCGGACCGGCGAGCGTTGCGTGCCGAAAAGCTGACGCATCCGGTGGGCGATCGAGGCGCCGAAGATCATCTCGCCATCGGCCACGTCCCTGATGGCACGGAGAATCGATTCGGTCCCCGCCTCCTTCAGCACGTAGCCGCGGGCGCCGGCCAGCATGGCCTCGAGCACAGCATTGTCCTCGTCGGAGTAAGTGAGGACGAGCACGCCCACGTCGGGATGGTCCTTCACGATGCGCCGCGTCGCCTCTATACCGTTGAGCTCAGGCATCTGCAGGTCCATCACCACCACCGCGGGCCGCAGCTCGGCAGTGGCGGCGACCGCCTTGACGCCCGTGTCAGCCTCGCCGACGACCTCGAGTCCCTCCACCGAGTCCAAGAAGGCACGAAGCCCGAGCCGGTACACGGGGTGATCGTCGGCCAGGAGCACCCGGAGGTTGCCGGTCGTCATCGTCCGGCGATGGGCAGGACGGCCCGTACGACCGTACCGGTGTCGCAGTCGGACTCGACGCTGCATGTCCCGCCGAGCTCGGCGGCCCGCTCGCGCATGGCCAGGAGCCCGACGCCGAGTCCCCGGCGGGCGTCGAGACCCCGGCCGTCGTCACGCACCTCCAGCGCCAGGTTGCCATTCGCGACGGCCAGGACGAGCTCGCAGCGACGTGCTCCGGCGTGCTTCCGAACGTTCTCCAGGGCCTCCACGCCAATGCGATAGGCCGCCACTTCCACGGCCGCTGGGAGGGCGTTCACCTCTGGGGGGGCATCGACAACCACCTCCATACCACCCGGGCCCAGTCCGAAGCTGCTGGCGTGCTGGCGGAGGGCGCCCACCAGACCGAGGTCGTCGAGGGCGGGGGGCCGGAGGTCGTAGACGAGACGGCGGATGTCGCCCGCGGCGCTGTCGAGCTCGTCCTTCAGGCGGCGGAGGAGGTCGTCGCTCGGGTTGTCCGCGCCGAGTGAGTTGCGAACTGCGGCCAACCCCAGCGAGACACCGGCGAGCGCCGGCTTCAGCCCATCGTGGAGGTCCCGTCGGAGCCGGCGACGCTCCTCCTCCCGAGCTGTGACCAGACGTTCGCGGGCGCGCTGCAGGTCGGCCGTGAGGCACAGGGCATATGCGACGACACCCACCTGGCGGCCCAGATCTTCCAGCAGGCGACGGTCCGCTGCGTCGAATCGTTGCTGGACGCCGCGGGGGGCGACAGTGAGGCGCCCCACGGCCTCGTTCTGGTGCAGCAGCCGCAGGACGAGAACCTCGTGGTCGCGGTGGCCATATGCGGCCGACGCGATGACGTCGTCACCCTGTCCGACGTCGATTGCCACGTGGGGCAGCTTGAGGCCGACGGCGATGGCGTGGACGATCCCGGGCAGCACCGCGTCCGGACCGACGCTTGACTGGACGGACTGGCTGAGGGCGCTGAACACGCGATAGTCGTAGTGACGCTTCCGGTACAGCAGCCGGTCGACCCGCTGCTGCAGCGGCCGTCGCACGACGTAGGACACAACGCCGGCGCCCATGACGGCGAGCATTGACGCGCCGAGCCCGATTCTGCCGGACCCGAGGACTTCCACCGCCCGCGCGATGGCGAGGAAGGCGAGGGCCGCCACAGCGGTGAGCCCGCCGTACAGCACCAACCGGTTGATCGCGGCACCGCCGTCGACAGCGATGTCGTAGAGGCGGTGGCGGACGACGGCGAACAGGGTGGCGCCTGGCACAGCGAGCAGGGCGACGAGGCCGGCCGCCCGATAGGCGTCGAGCGGCACAGCGGTTCCGACGAGGAGTGCTCCGAGGGCGGCGCTGACCGGGACGAGCACGGTAGCTGCGGCCGCCAGGACCACCCAGGTCATCTGGAGACGATGCGGGGGTGGGACCTCCCTATAGCGGACCAAGAGGGCCCCGAGGCACAGTGGACCGAGGACGAGGATGGCGAGCGCCTGAGCGGGGCCGGCGATGTTCGGAAAGCTCTCGATCCCGAGCGGGTTGCGCGCTGACGGCGACCCCACGCTGGAAGAGGCCAGGGCAGTGGCGACGGTGGCAATGGCGATGAGGACAATGACGACCCACACCAGCGGCAGCCACCGTCGAGACGGAGGCCGACCGTCCGGGAAGAGCAGAGGGACGAGAGTCCACAGCGGGAAGTAGCCGGGTACCCAGACGAACGAACCGAGCCACGCCATCCACAGCCCGCCCGGCAGGCTGCCCGGGTCGGTGATGAGTGCGTGGACGGCGTACTGTTCCGCGGCGAAGGCCACCGCGACGAGGCCGGTGGCGAGCCAGAGCCAGCCGATGGGATGCCGCGGCCACCTCGAATTGATCAGCATGCCCATCGGCGGAAAGGCGAGCCCGACGGCCGGCATGATCGGATCGAAGAACTGGTCCGTACCAGGGACACGTCGATTCTGCAGGAACAACACCAGACCCACCACCGTGATGGCCCCGCTCGTCGCGCAGATAAGCCAGGGGCCGTGGCGCGGTTCACGCCCCAAGGGCGGCTCCCCGCTTTCGGGAGAGCGGAATCCCAATCGAACCTCCAGTCGTTGTCGCGCCAAGACTAGGGCGCGGACTCCCGCACCCGGCGCCTCCGAAAGGCTAGAGCCGAGCGTGCGCCGACGCTGGTGACAAGCTGGATGATTCCGTGGAGACCGGGCCGGGTTCCGCGGTGCGTCTCGGTACACGCCACGCTCGTCTTGGCGATCCTGACCGGCTGACCTTCAGCAGGACCGCCCGATATCGGCACCTCTGCGGCGACCGGTAACGCACCTCGGGGATGGTCAGCTCGTAACCCACGAAGTCCTGGCCGAACCGGCCCATCGACGCCGTACCGGGCTGCCAAGGCAGCGTCCGCGCCGGGCTGGAGGTGACGCCGGTACCCGGACGTCCCGGCCGGACGGCGGCGGGCGCAGCGCGTGGTTCGTGGCCAGGCGTTCTGGGAGAGGCGGGGCTGCTAGGTCCGCGTGAGCGGGGTTGCACAACCCTCCGAGGTCGGCACCCGTGGTGGCGTTGCAGCGTTCGAAACAGGAGGGGACGCGCGAGGACGCGAAGAACTGCCCGCCCCTACGACAGTCCGGCCTGGGCTGGACTGGAAGTGGAGCCGGCGCCGACGAGACCTCGCATGGTGGCGGAGAGAGCATCTGGCCGTTCCTGCTCGAGACGAACGGGGGGGTTGAGCGCTTCCACCTCACGGTGGCCGAAACCCGGGTTACGTCCGGCCCTACCGCTCAGAGGCAGCGCTCGTTGCGCTGGACGACTGGTTGCATCAGCTAGCCGCCGTTGTCGGCCTGGCTCGGACCGTCGGCGGCGGGTGACGCCGGCCGTGGTGGCGGTGGTGGCGCAGGCGGGGGCGCCGGTGCGTCGTTGCCGCTCGCCGCGTCGTCGGCGGCGCCACCTGCGT
>JALYMX010000311.1 GCA_030773495.1 Actinomycetota bacterium
GCAGCCCCAACGGGATTCGAACCCGTGTCTCCACCTTGAGAGGGTGGTGTCCTTGGCCTCTAGACGATGGGGCCGTGCCCGCCGGCCGGAGCCGGCGGTAGCTCGGCGGGGAGGATTCGAACTCCCCTCCGACCGGTGATGGGTGGTGCCGCCGAAGACCACAGTAGTGCACTGAGCACGGACTTCGCCCTCGTGGGCGCCGCCAAGATGGTGCCCAGTGCCGGCGTGTTGCGTGCGGTTCGTGACCACCCCGTGACCAGCCGGGCGTATCCAACAGAGTCGAGGCAGTCCATGGCCGCCTCTTGGTCGGCAAGGTGCAGAGCCGGTGCAGCTGCCGTACTCCACGCGCGACGAGCTTCGGCACGGTTAGCGAACAGGAGCCTGGCGGGGTGAGCCCGTGCGCAGCCCGTGCAACGCGTCGGCGAACCAACTGGCGGAGCAGTAGGCGCCGCCGCGATGCGCTCCCAGGCCCGCTGCCACAGGTGCTCCCGGCCCCGCAGCAGGTCTCGGCGCACCCCCCACAGCGGGTCGCCCTTGCGGCCCCGATGCCCGGTCAGCTCCTGCTGGCGGCGACAGCGCACGTCGGTCACGACCTGGTTGGCGAGGCGAACGGCGTGGAACTTGTCGATGGTGATGCGCGCACCACGGGCGCCGTCGCGCACCGCCGCGTTGTAGCCGGCGAAGGGATCGAGGGCGACCTCGGCGATGGCGTCCCGCACGTCGTCGTCGGGGGCCTCCAGCCAGTCGCTGACCAGCTTCTCTTCGACCGTCCCTCGACCAGGTCCACCAGGCGGCCGGTGTCGAGGTCGACGAAGCCGGTGGCGAAGCGGGCCGGCCGGCGGAAGATGGTCTCGTCGAGGCCGAGGCGGACCGGTGCCGGCGAGGGACGCGCCGCCAGAGCGGCCTCGATGTGGGCCTTGGCGGCTGGCGCTGAAGGCCGGCGTCGACGTCAAGGTCGTGAGCGAGCGGCTCGGGCACTCGAGCGCCGTCATCACGTGGTCGATCTACCAGCACGTCGTCGAGGGCATGCAGGCCGATGCTGCCGAGCGGGGTGGCCGATCTCATCTTCGGGGCCGGGCAGTGACTACGGCGGCGGGACCCCGAGCTGATCACAGATCGCCCTCGCGGTCCCGAGGGGAACTCGCGATGGCGAGGCACGGTCGCCTGGCGCGCCAGCGCCGTTCTCCCACACGCTGTGCTTGGCCCCCTCCCGCTTGCGCTCACAGCCGTGACGGCGGAGATGGCGCTCCAGGGCGACGAGCTTGATCATTGGCGGCGAGGGCCCCGGATCACTACGCCACTCGGGCCCGAGGGCACGGGCGCCCCGGTAGCCTTGTGGCCGTGGAGGAGCTGACCCTCACCGTCGTGTACGAGCCGGTCGACGAGGGTTGGGTGCAGGCTCGCATCGCTGAGCTCCCAGTCGTCATCACCGTGGGCCACGACAAGGAGGAGGCGAGGGTCCTCGTCGTCGACGCGCTGCGGGAGTACCTGCTCGCCAACGCCGCGAGTCGGCCACGACGGCCGGCGAACAGCGAGAGGAACTGACCGTCCTGTTGCGCACCGCGGGCTGACCCGCGGCGGCACTCCCGTCCGCTGGGTTCCTTCGCAACACTCCCCACCGGTCACGTTTCGTCCTCGGTGGTGCCAGCGCGTCCGGGCGCCCGTTCGTGACCAAGTCGTGACCACGGGCTGCGCCTCGAACCCATCTCATGCAGAAAGCCCAGGCCTGTGGCCTGGGCTTTCGCTCTCTGAGGGGAGCTCGGGGGGGAGGACTCGAACCCCCAATGACAGGGCCAGAACCTGTAGTGTTGCCGATTACACCACCCCCGAACGGCGTCCCCGAAGGTTAGCCGCTGCGACGAGCGCCGGCGACGCCACGCCGGCGCCCGACGCCGACACGGTGGAGATGCCCGCCACCCGCCGGAACCCCACGATGCGCCCGGCGGCCACCACCACGGTCTCCTTGCCCACGTAGGGCAGCTTCTCCATGCCCGAGATGGGCGACGCCCGGGCCGGCGAGGTGTAGCCCTCGAGCCCGAGCTCGTCGGCGATGGCGGCGATGCGGGCGGCATGGAAGCCGTCGGAGACCAGCAGGACCTTGCTCACGCCCCGCCGCTTGAGGAACCCGGCGGCCGCCGCCAGCTGCTGCCAGGAGGTCCGGCCCGACACCTCTCGAAGGATGACCCGCTCGGGGACCCCCCGACGGGCCAGGTAGTTGGCCGACACCGTCGCCTCGGTGACCAGGTCCCCCGCCCGCTTGCCGCCCGTGACCACCACCCGCTCGGCCAGCCCCCGCCGGTACAGGGCGGCGGCATGGTCCAGGCGGGCCCGCAGCACCGGCGACGGGCGCCCGTTGTACTGCGCGGCACCGAGCACGACGATGGCGCCGACCGGGCGGGCCTGGTCGCGGCGAGAGGCGCGCCACACCTGGATGAAGGTGACGGCCAGGTAGGCGACGGCGGCCGCGAGCACGGCGGCCGTGACCCGGACGGCCAGCCGCACCGTTCCCGGCCCGCTACGACCCGAGCCGGGCCAGGGCCCGGTCGATCCGCTCCAGCACCCGGTCCCGGCCCAGCACCTGCAACGACTCGAACAGCGGCGGGCCCACGTCGCGCCCCGTCACGGCGACCCTGATCGGGAACTGCGCCTTGGCCAGGCCGAGGCCGTGGGCCTCGGCGATGGCCGCCGTCGCCTCGTGGAGCACGACCGCCTCCCACGCGCACCGCTCGTACGCAGCCCGGGCGTCGGCCAGGATCTCCCTCGCCGACGCCGCCCGCTCCACCCGCTTGGCCCACGCCGGCTCGTCCACCGGCGCCTCGGGGAGGAACAGAAACTCCACCATGGCGGGCACCTCGGCCAGGGTGCGCACCCGCTCCTGGACGAGGGGGGCCAGGGCGGCGAAGGCGGCCCCGTCGAAGTCCTCCGGCGACCACGATCCCCGGGCGAGGAACGGCTCGGCGGTGGCGGCGAAGCGCTCGGGCGGCAGGGCGCGGATGTACTCGGCGTTGAAGTGCAGCAGCTTGCGCTCGTCGAAGAACGCCGGCGAGGAGTTCACGTCCTCCAGGCGGAACTGGTCGATCATGTCCTCGACCGGGAGGATCTCCCGCCCGTCGGGCGGGCTCCAGCCGAGCAGCACCAGGTAGTTGCGCATGGCCTCGGGCAGGAACCCCTGGTCCCGGTAGTCCTCGAGGGCCACCCGGTGGCGCCGCTTCGACAGCTTCTGGCGGCGCTCGTCGACCAGCACGGGGACGTGGGCGAACACGGGGAGCTCGCCGCCCGCCAGCGCCGAGTGCAACAGCACGTACTTGGGCGTGGTGGGCAGGTGCTCCTCGGCCCGCACCACGTGGGTGACGCCCATGTCGGCGTCGTCGACCACGTTGGCCAGCACGAACAGCGACGTGCCGTTGGACCGCACGATCACGAAGTCCTCGATGGTGGCGTGCTCGAACGTGGGCGAGCCGCGGATCACGTCGACCACGGTGGTCGCGCCCTCGTCGGGCACCCGGAAGCGCAGGGCCCGTCCGGGGCCGGGCCCCAGGCCGCGGTCACGGCAGAAGCCGTCGTAGCCGGGCGTGGGGCGCTCACGCGTGCGCTCCTGCACCACCTCCTTGGTGCAGTCGCAGTAGTACGCGCGGCCGCCGGCGTGCAGCCGGCCCGCCGCCTCGGCGTAGAGGTGGGCGCGCTGCGACTGGAAGTACGGGCCCTCGTCCCAATCGAGGCCGAGCCAGCGCATGGCCGACTGGATCCCCTCCACCCACTCGGGCTTGTTGCGCTCGGTGTCGGTGTCCTCGATGCGCAGGATGAAGGTCCCGCCCTCGCGGCGGGCCATCAGCCAGTTGAACAGGGCCGTCCGGGCGCCCCCCACGTGGAAGTAGCCGGTGGGCGACGGCGAGAACCGGAGCCGGACGTCCGCCACGGCGCCCGATCGTAGGCGGGCCAATGCCTACTGATGAGGAGGGCCGGCCAGGTGGTGCAGGGCCACGGCCGCCGCCGTCGCCACGTTCAGCGAGTCCACGCCGGCCGCCATCGTCACCCGCACCCGCCCGTCGACGGCGGACAGGGCGCCGGCCGACAGACCGGGGCCCTCGGCACCCACCACCACGGCCACCCGCCGCCCCGGCGCCACCGCCCGCAGGTCCACCTCGCCGGCCGGGGTGAGGGCCAGCACCTCGAAGCCCAGGGCCCGCACCTCGCCCACGGCCGCCGGCCAGCGCGCCACCCGGGTGTAGGGGACGCCCAGCACGTGGCCCATGGAAACCCGGATGGACCGCCGGTACAGCGGGTCGGCCGACGTGGGGTCGAGGACCACGCCGGCGTCGAAGGCGGCGGCGTTGCGGAACAGCGCACCCAGGTTCTCGTGGTCGTTGACCCCCTCGGCCACCACGAGCAGGTCCCGCGCCCCGGCGACGTCGGCCAGCGTCGGCAGCGGGCGCCGGTCGGCCGAGGCCAACGCGCCCCGGTGGAGGGGGAACCCGGAGACGGCGTCGACCACGGCCTGCTCGGCCACGAAGACCGGCGCCGCCACCCCGTCGAGGGCGGGGCCCAGGGCGGCCAGGCGCCGGGGCGTCAGCAGCAGCGACCGCACGGTGTACGTGGAACGGAGCAGCTGGCGGATGACCAGGGCGCCCTCGGCGATGAAGAACCCGCCCTCGGCGCCGCCCGAACGCTCGCGCAGGCGGCGCAGGTCGGGATCGGTCAGGCCGACGTAGTCGGAGAGGCGCTCGTCGTGGGGATCGGCAACGCGGACGACGGTGACCACCGGCGGGCATGATGCCCGACGCCGACCGCCGACCGCCGACCCGCGCCGATGTGGCGCCGTCAGGCGATGGAGCAGAGGCCGGCCAGGGTGGGGATCAGGTCACACCACGCCCTGCTCTTGTCGATGTAGCCATCGGCGCCCCGCTGTACGACGTCGATCAGCGTGAACGGGTCGGGGAAGGCGGAGAACACCACGATGCGGGCGCCGGGGAGCGTGCGCCGCAGCTCGGGCAGCGCCGCCAGGCCGTCCATCCCGGGCATCTGCAGGTCGAGCACGACGACGTCGGGGCGATGGACGCCGGCCAGGTCGAGGGCGTCCTGGCCGTCGCCGGCCTGGGCGACCACGTGGAAGCGGCCGTCCTCGTTCAAGATGAGCTCCACCAGGGCGCGCACGTCGGCGTCGTCGTCGACGAGAAGCACGCGGAGCACGCGCTGCGGCTCCTCGAGTGCGGGATCGTGCACAGGATCCTCCAATCGGTTCCCTCTGGCCGCGACCGTGCGAACGTCGCGTCCTCCAGTCCTCGGCATGCCGGCCGCCGGCCTGTAGGGGAAATCCTCCGAGGGCCCTGAAGTCCCTTAGCGTGCGCCCGTGGCGGCGACCGGGCGAGCCGACGACGTGCTCTCCGTCGCCCGCCGGCTGGCCGACGACGTCCTCTTCGCGGCCGCCGCCGCCACCGACGCCGCCGACGCCGTCCCCCTCGAGCTCCTCGACGCGCTGGCCGCCGCCGGCCTGTACGGGCTGGCCGGGCCGCCGGACGCCGGCGGCCTCGGCCTCGACCCCTTCACCGCCTTCTCGGTCATCGAGGCCCTGGCCGGCGGCTGCCTGGCCACGACCTTCGTCTGGGTCCAGCACCACGGCCTGGTTCGGGCCCTCGCCGCGCCCGACGCGCCGCCGTCGTTACGCGACGAGTGGCTCGCCCCGCTGTGCCGTGGTGAACGGCGGGCCGGCATCGCGCTGGCCGGGCTCCTCCCCGGCCCGCCCCTCCTCACGGCGCAGCGGGCCGAGGGCGGCTGGACGCTGGACGGCACGTCGCCGTGGGTCACCGGGTGGGGACGGGTGGACGTGCTCCTCGTCGCCGCCCGGGGGCCGCACGACACGGTCGTCTCGTTGCTGGTGGACGCCGCCGAGCGCCCGGGCCTGGTCGCCGAGCGCCAGCGCCTCGTGGCCGTCGACGCCAGCGCCACGGTCCGCTTGCGCTTCTCGAAGCTGGCGGTGCCGGGCGAACGCCTGGTGAAGGTGGCGCCGTGGGACGAGGCCGGCGGGGGGCCGCCCCTGCGGGCCAACGGCTCCCTCGCCCTCGGTGTGACCGGGCGCTGCTGCAAGCTGCTCGGGCCCAGCCCGCTCGACGCCGATCTCGACGCCTGCCGCCGGCGTCTCGACGCTGCCCCGCCGCCGGACCTGCCCGCCGCCC